>JANNKS010000252.1:0-17114 GCA_031396425.1 Rhizobacter sp.
CGGCAGCGCGCCACAATGGCCGAGGTCGATTTCGCGCTCCTGCGCGGCCTGCCAGGCGGCGTCGGGCAGCGCGTCCAGGCCGAGTGCGCGGCTGCGCTGGGCGCCGAACACCGCCTGCGGCGCCTCGCGCACCAGGCGCGCAGCCAGCGCACGCGGAAGGTTCGCGGCGAACAGCTTCAAGTCGAACTGCAACGCGATCGCCACCAGCGGCTCGTAGTCAATCCACGCCCAGCCACCCGGGGCGCCGGCCTGCGCGATCAGGTGCTTCGCATCGCGCGGCCGCTCGCGCCGGCTGCGTTCGATGTCGGCCTGGCGGTCGACGTCGAACTGCTCCATCACCAGCGCCGGGCGCCAGCCCGCCTCGACCGCACGGCGCAGGACAGCGGCGCGGCGCCGGTGGTGTTCCGGGTTGTCGTGCACCTCGCCGAGCAGCGCGAGCGTGCCGCCCTGCAGGCGCGCTTCCCAGGGTTCGGCTGGGCGCGGCACTGCGGCACAGCCCGCCAGGCCCGTGCCGACCAACCCGGTCATCACGGCCCAGGCCGCGGAGATGAGATCGCGTCGTCGCGACGCGTCGAGGGCGCCGTTCGGCGCAGCACCGCAACCGGGCTGCGAGGCTGCCGGCGCAAGGGCCGCTTCAGCTGGGGCGTTGCGCAGGCAGGCGAGCGCCGGCCGGCAAGGGCGCGCGGTGACGGGGGGCTGGCGGGCATCGAACACAGGCCGATTGTGCAGGCCGTCAGCGCAGCGCAGGCACACTCTCGCACCCATGCTTGAAACCCCGGCCCGTCCGCCCCCGACCGTCGACCCCACCCTGGTCATCATCCTCGCCGGCGTATGCGCGGCGCTGCACGTCGGCAAGTTGCCACCGGCAATCGCGGCACTGCAGGTCGCGCTCGACGTGACGCTGGTGCAGGCCGGCTTCCTGCTGTCGCTGGTGCAGGTGGCCGGCATGCTGCTCGGCCTGGCCGTCGGGCTGGCGACCGACGGGCTGGGCGCGCGGCGCAGCATCGTGGCGGGGCTGCTGGTGCTCGCAGGCGCGAGCGCACTCGGCGGCGCCGCGACCGCGGTCTGGGCACTGATGCTGTTGCGCGCCTGCGAAGGCCTGGGCTTCCTGCTGGTGGTGCTGCCCGCGCCGGGCCTGATACGCCAGCGCGTGGCGCCGGCGCGCATGAACCTGATGCTCGGCGCCTGGGGCGCGTACATGCCCCTCGGCGCCGCGAGCGCGCTGTTGCTGGGCCCGCTGTGCATCGAGGCGTTCGGCTGGCGCGCCTGGTGGTGGCTGCTGGGCGGGGTGTCGGTGCTGATGGCGATCGTGTTCGCGCGCTGGGTTCCGGCGCTGTCGGTGGTCTCGGAGCATGACCAGCCATCGCCAGTGACCGCAGTGCCGAAGGGCACGACCCCACTCGCGCCGCCGCTCTGGCGCGAACGCCTGCGCCAGACACTGCGCGCGCCGGGGCCGTGGCTGGTGGCCTGGACCTTCGCGCTCTACTCCAGCCAATGGCTGGCGGTGATCGGCTTCCTGCCGGTGATCTACACCGAGGCGGGCGTGTCGGGCGCGGCCATCGGTGTGCTCACCGCGCTCGCCGCCGCCGTCAACATCATCGGCAACGTTGCCTCGGGGCGGCTGTTGCACCGGGGGGTGTCGGCGCACACCTTGCTGACGCTCGGCTTCATCGCAATGGGCGTCGCCGCCACGGCCGCCTTTGCAGGGGCGGCCGGCGCTGGCCTGCCCGCCGGGCTGCGATATGGGGCGGTGTTGCTGTTCTCGATGCTGGGCGGCTTGATTCCGGCGACGCTGTTTTCACTCGCGGTGCGGGTCGCGCCGAACGAACACACCTTGTCGACCACGGTGGGCTGGATGCAGCAATGGTCGGCATTCGGCCAGTTCAGCGGGCCACCTCTGGTGGCCTGGGTCGCCAGCCGCGCCGGCGACTGGCAATGGACCTGGCTCGTGACCGGTACCTGTTCGCTGCTCGGGCTGATGCTGGTTCGCCGGCTCGTCAAACTCGGCGTCGGGCGCTCGCCGGGCCGCGACACGCCCTCACGAGGCGAGGAGCCGGCGCGACGTTGACGCAGCCGGCGCAGTTCGTGCTGCCGAGGGTGTCGCTGATGACGCAGCGCCACCCCGGCGCGCCGCCGGCAGCGGCCGCGCACCATGCGCCAGCCACAAGACCAGCACGAGCACGAGCAGCTGCAGGTTCTTCACCAGTGCGCCGCAGTGGTCGATCGTGAGTTCCGGCATCGCCACGGCTGCGGCCAACGTGTAGGCGAGGATGGCACCGATCTGCACAGCGTAGAGCTGCGCCGAGGGCCGAACAAGAGTGAGAAGCCCAAGCGCGAGGTTGAGCGTGCACGTTCCTATCAAGGCCGCCCGCCCCATCCCACCGCTCAGCCCGCAGCGCGCAAGCAAGTTCAACAGGCCCGAGGCCTGCGGCCAGACGGCGCTGATGAGGGCGGTGTGCAGCCACAGGAAAGCCAACGATGCGCGCAGCAACAGAGCCAGCGGCGCGCCGAGTTCGGCCCGCAGGTCGATCAACGGCGTGGGCGGCGTTATCGCCAGGCCCTGCGCCAGCGAGCTCGGCGCGCGGCCGAGCAAGGCCTCGCTCGCGTTCGCCTGCGGCACGTTTCCGCGCGCCAGCAGGGCCAGCGTATCGCGACTGAACACACGCTGCGGCAGCCACTCTGCCAGGCGTGCGCCCAGCGCCATCAACGGCATCGGCAGCGCAAGCCACAAGGCCGGGCCGAGGCGCAACGCAGTGCGGTAACTTTGCAGCATGTCCCGGTAGCTCAGCGGCAACGCGCCTCCCATCTCGAACACGCCGCAGGTGCCGCGCGGGTCTTCCACCAGGCGGGCCACTGCTTCGGCGACCTCGAACACATGCACCGGCTGCAAGGGCTGCGCGCCGCGCCCGGGCAGCGCGATCACCGGCAGGCTCGCCAGTGTGGCGAACAGCGCCACGCTCTGGCTGCGCGGCCCCACCACCAGCGACGGACGCAACACCGCCCAGGCGAGCGGCAACGCAGCCAGCGCGTCGTCGGCGCGCAGTTTGCTGTGCAGATACGGGGTGGCCAGGCTTGCAGGGTCACTGCCCACGCCCAGGGCCGAGACCTGCACGATGCGCCGCACACCAGCGAGCGCGGCGCCCCGAAACAGCTCGATCGGACCGGCGCTGTGCACACGCTCGAAGCGCTCGCTGCGGGTTTCGATCAGGATGCCAGCGCAATTCACGACGGCCTCGACCTGCAGCACGGTCAGCGCCTTCGCCCATTGCACCGGCTCGCGCGGCTGTGCGAAATCGATGTGTATCGTCGCGCGACCGTCCTGGAGCGCCCGCCCACCTTCGATGACCCGGTGCCCTCGTGACCGCAGCGCCTGCACGACCGCATTGCCGACGCACCCACCCGCACCACACACCAGAACTTTCATGATACTTAATTCCCGTTATTTCTGTCGTTAGAGAAACACAGTTGCAAAAAATTTTTGGATCACGGCCCCAGCAACCGGGCTGCGGCCAGGCCATCGCCCTCGTCCGTTTCCAGCCCCGGCTGCACCGCTCTGAACGCCTCCGCAGGCGAGCGGCCGAGCAGCTTCTTGATCTTCGCGCCGAGCTTGAGCACCTTGGTCAGCGTCTCGGTGTCGAGCTTGAGCATCTCGTCGCTCCAGGCGGTGAGCGTTTCCAGCAGGTCGAGGGTTTCCTGCATGCGCAGCTTCGCTTCGGCCGGGTCTTTGCTGATGGCGGGGTCGGCGAGCACTTCGCGCAACACGTCGATCGTTGGGGCGATTTCTCGCCGTTGGCGCTCACTCACAATCGTGCGGACCAGTTCCCAGACCTGCTTCGAGGTCTCAAAATGGTCGCGCCGGTCGCCGCCGAGGTGCACCAGCTTGACCAAGCGCCAGCCCTGCAGTTCGCGGATACTGTTGCTCACATTGGAGCGCGCCACGTTCAGCGTGTCGGCAATTTCCTCGGCGTGCATCGGCCGACCGGTGATGTAGAGCAGCGCGTGTATCTGCGCCACGGTGCGGTTCACGCCCCAGCGGGCGCCCATTTCGCCCCTGTGCAGCACGATGCGCGACAGGGTGGGAGAGAGGTCCATGGCGGCATCCTGCTCTTGGTCTTAGTTTCTGTCAATACAGAAAGAGTATGAATGTACCGGGACCCGGCTATCGCGTGCGCGGCATCGACCATCGACCATCGCCCATCGCCCATCGACCCGAGCTAACGCGAGAACCGCAGCACCCCGTCGTCAATCGACCCGAAGCGCAGCGCCAGCACGTCGCTCAGGTAGTTCTGGTTCAGCTTCCACGGTTTGCGCGCACCCTGCTTGGGCAGCAGGTCGGCGGCACGCTGGAAGTAGCCCGACGAAAAATCGACCCAGGGCAGCAGCGCCATGCCGGGCTCGGCCGGGGGCGCCCGGCATTCGCGCGCGCCGGTGCGGCGCATGTGATCGAGCAGCCGGCAGACGTAGCGGGCCGTCAGGTCGGCCTTCAGCGTCCACGACGCGGTGGTGCAGCCGAAGGTGCTGGCCAGGTTGGGCACGCCGGTGGCCATCACGCCCTTGTAGTTGACGGTGCGCGCCGATTCGATGCGCTGCCCGTCGACGAACAGTTCGGCATTCCCCATCATCGCCAGCTTCAGGCCGGTGGCGCTGACGATGATGTCGGCCGGCAGCGTCGCGCCCGAGGCGAGCGTCACGCCGGTTTCGGTGAACGACACGATCTGGTCGGTGACCACCGAGGCACGGCCGTTGCGGACGGCCTTGAAGAAGTCGCCGTCAGGCACCAGGCACAGGCGCTGCTCCCAGGGGTTGTAGCGTGGCGTGTAGTCCTTCGCGATGTCGGCCTGCGGGCCCAGCGCGTGGCGCACGCCGCCGAGCAACAGCTCGCGCATGCGTTTCGGCCTGCGCTTGCACATGCGCACCACGAACAGGCCGAACAGGATGTTCTTCCAACGCGTCAGCCACAGCGCGGTTCTCAATGGCAGCACACTGCGCAGCCGCGCGCCGAGCGGGTCGAGCGACGGGCGCGCCACCATCCAGGTGGGCGAACGCTGCAGCATCGTCACGTGCGCCGCCTGCTCGGCCATCGCGGGCACGAGCGTCACGGCGGTCGCGCCACTGCCGATCACGAGCACCTGTTTTCCCGCATAGGCCAGGTCATCGGGCCAGTGCTGCGGGTGCACCAGCCGGCCGCGAAACCGCCCCTGGCCAGGGAATTCGGGCTGATAGCCGCCAGCGTAGTCGTAGTAGCCGCTGCACATGTAGAGGAAGTTGCAGCGCATGGACGAGGTTGTGCCGTTATCGCTGCGCAGCTGAACCGTCCAGCACGCATCCGGCGTCGACCAGTCGGCGCGCACGACACGCTGCCCGAAACGGATCTTTTGAGTGATGCCATGTTCGCGCGCGGTCTCGCGCAGGTAGCTCAGGATGCTCGGCCCGTCCGCAATCGCCTTCGCTGCCGCCCAGGGGCGAAAGGAATAGCCCAGCGTGTGCATGTCGGAGTCGGAACGCACGCCGGGGTAGCGAAACAAGTCCCAGGTGCCGCCCAAGGCCTGGCGCGCCTCGACGATGGCATAGGTGTGGCCCGGGCAGAACTTCTGCAAGTGGCACGCCGCGCCGATGCCCGACAGGCCCGCGCCCACCACCAGCACGTCGACCGATTCTTCCGCCATTCCTGTGCGCCCCAAGGCCAAAGAAACACAGTGTCGCCGATCGAGTGCTGATCGAACGCTGAACAGACACCGAGCGCGGTTCGAACCCCAACGACGTTGCCGATACGTGCTTTCCCCTGCTCGCACACCGGCCTTGCGCTGTTCCAATCAATGCCAACTCTGAAAGGAAACCCATGTCCCTGTTCGACCTGAGCGGCACCGTCGCCGTCATCACCGGCTCGTCGCGCGGCATCGGCAAGGCGATTGCCGAAGAGATGGCGGTGCACGGTGCGAAGGTGGTGATCTCGAGCCGCAAACAAGACGCGTGCGACGCCGTCAGCACCGCGATCAACGCCCAACACGGCGCGGGCACCGCGATCTCGGTGCCGGCCAACATCTCCAGCAAGGAGAGCCTGCAGAACCTGGTGACCCAGACGCGCCAGGCCTTCGGCCGCATCGACGCGCTCGTGTGCAACGCTGCGTCGAACCCGTACTATGGGCCGCTGGGCGGCATCAGCGACGAAGCGTTCCGCAAGATCCTGGACAACAACATCGTCGCCAACCACTGGCTGATCGGCATGGTCGCGCCCGAGATGCTCGAACGCGGCGGCGGCTCGATCACGATCATCTCGTCGATCGGCGGCCTGAAGGGTTCCACCGCGATCGGCGCGTACTGCATCTCGAAAGCCGCCGACATGGAACTCGCGCGCTGCCTGGCCGACGAATTCGGGCCGAAGGGCGTGCGCGTCAACTGCATCGCGCCGGGGCTGATCCGCACCGACTTCGCGAAGGCCCTGTGGGAGAACCCCGACACGCTGAAACGCGCCACCGCCGGCGCGTCGCTGAAGCGCATCGGCGAGCCGCACGAGATTGCCGGCGCGGCCGTGTTCCTGGCGTCGCGCGCCGGGGCCTTCACGACCGGCCAGACGATCGTCATCGACGGCGGTGCCACCACCAGCGGAGGCGCGTGATGTCAAGCTCGAATGCAAGGCGGCTCGAAGGCAAGGTCGGCGTCATCACCGGCGCGGGTTCGGGCATCGGCCGCGCCGCGGCGCTGCTGTTCGCGGCCGAAGGTGCGAAGCTGGTGCTGGGCGACCGATCCGAAAGTGTGCACGCCACCGCGGCGCAGATCGTCAGCGCCGGCGGCGCGGCGATCGCACTGACGATGGACGCGGGCGCCGAGGCCGATGTGGAAAACATGGTCGCGACCGCCTTGCGCGTGCACGGGCCACTGGACATCGCGTTCGCCAACGCTGGCATCTCGGGCGGCATCGCGGGCATCTTCGAACTCACGCCCGAGGCGTGGACGGAAGTGCTGCGCGTGAACCTGATCGGCCCCTGGCTGATGGTCAAACACGCCGGCAAGGCGATGGCCGACGCCGGGCGCGGTGGTTCGATCATCTGCACCGCGTCGGTCGCGGGCATCCGTTCGGGTGCGGGCGGGCCGGCGTATTCGGCGTCGAAGGCCGGCGTGATCAACCTCGTGCAGGTGTCGGCGCAGCAGATGAGCGAGACGAATGTGCGCGTGAACGCGATCTGCCCCGGCCTGACCGAGACCGGCATGACCAGGCCGGTGTTCGACATCGCGAAAGCACGCAACGTGACGGACCGCATCGGCCGCCTCAATCCGCTGCGCCGCGCCGCGCAGCCTGAGGAACTGGCGCGTGTCGCGCTGTTCCTGGCGTCGGATGAAGCGAGTTATGTGAACGGCCAGGCGATTGCCGTGGACGGCGGGCTGTCGAGTTCGCACCCGGTGACGCGACAGGCGTTTGGCAAGACGGCCGTGTGAGCATGCGCACGGCCCGACGACATCGTTCGCCCTCCTAGGCCGAACTTTGACCTCCTGATCCGGCCGTAGCCCAGCATTCATGCGGGTTGCGGCCTTTTTCTCGTCCCGATATGTAGCCATGTAGTATGATCCGTTTGTCTTGCATTGTGCGGGTTCAGTGATTATGATTTCCTCCCATGTACATCGAGTCCGTCCCGAACCGAGACTCTCCCCCCGCAGTCCTGCTGCGCGAGTCATACCGCGAGGACGGCAAGGTGCGCAAGCGCACGCTGGCCAACCTGTCGTGCCTGTCCGGCGATGTGATCGAGGGCTTGAAGGTCTTGCTGCGAGGTGGCGTGGCTGTACCCAGTGCCGAGGAGGTCTTCAGCGTTGATCGCAGCCTGCCTCACGGCCATGTCGCTGCGGTGCTGGGCAGCGCGCGCGGTTGTGGCGCCTCGGTATGGTTCGGCTCGGCGCCCGAGCCGTTGCAGCCGCTGCTGCTTGCGATGTTGGTGGCCCGCGTCATCGAGCCGGCCTCCAAACTCGCCACCCACCGCCAACTCCACGACGATACGGCGAGCACTTCGCTGGGGCACGTTCTGGGTGTGGGCCAGTGCAGCGCCGATGAGCTGTATCGTGCGCTGGATTGGCTGCACGAGGCGCAGCCGATCATCGAACGGCGCCTGGCACGCCAACACCTGGTGGGTGCCACGCTGGTGCTGTACGACCTCACCTCCACCTGGCTGACCGGGCGGTGCTGGGAGTTGGCCGCGCGCGGGCACTCACGCGACGGCAAGCGCGACGACCCGCAGATCGTCTTCGGCTTGGTCTGCTCTGCGCAGGGCTGCCCGATCGCTGTGGAGGTGTTCAAGGGCAACACGACCGACCCAGCCACGGTGGCTGCGCAGGTAGCGAAGCTCAAGGATCGCTTTGGCATCGAACACTTGGCCTGGGTGGGTGACCGCGGCATGCTGACCTCGGCGCGTATCGAGCAAGTGCTCAAGCCCGAGGGCATGGATTGGGTAAGTTCGTTGCGCGCGCCGCAAATCGCGCAGCTCGCCCACGAGCACGGGCCGTTTCAGCCCTCGTTGTTCGACGAGCGCAATCTGCTGGAGCTGAGAAGCCAGCATTTCCCCGGCGAGCGCCTGGTGGTGTGTCGCAACCCAGCTCTGGCCGAGGAGCGCACGCGCAAGCGGCTCGATCTGCTGGCGGCCACCGAGGTCGATCTGGCAAAAATCGTGGCGGCCACCCAGCGTGCGCGCAACCCGCTGCGCGGCCAGGGGGAAATCGCCTTGCGTGTGGGGCGCGTGATCGGGCGCTTCCACATGGCCAAGCACTTCGAGCTCTCGATCACCGAGTCGACGCTGGCCTACCTGCGCAAGACCGAGGCCATCGCTGCCGAGGCGGCACTCGATGGCCTGTACGTGATCCGCACCAGCCTGGGTGCGGACAAGCTCGATGCCGGGGCGACGGTGGCCGCCTACAAGAGCCTGGCTCACGTGGAGCGCGCCTTCCGCTCGATCAAGACGGTCGATCTGCAGGTGCGCCCGGTGTTCCACTACAACGAGACTCGCGTGCGCGCTCACATCTTCCTGTGCATGCTGGCCTACTACGTGGAGTGGCACATGCGTGAGCGCTTGAAGCCCATGCTGTTCGATGACGAACAACTCGACGAAGCCAGCACCACGCGAGCTTCTGCGGTAGCCAAAGCAGTTCGTTCAGAGCATGCCAAGGCCAAGGATGCAACCAAGCATGCTGAGGACGGCTTGCCGCTGCACAGCTTCAGAACACTGCTCAAGGACCTCGGTACCCTGGCCTACAACATCACCCACACAAGCCTCAACCCCGAGGCCAAGATCGTGCTGACCACGCGGCCCACGCAGCTTCAGGCCAAAGCCTTCGAACTCCTCGCGCTGAACCCGGCTTGTACCCAGTAGCCAGATCCCGCGCAAACGAAAAGTTCAGGTGGGACGGGCACTTACGTTTCGAGGCTCACCAAAGTTCGGCCTAGGCCGATGGAGTTGCCCGGTCCGATCGAGGGCCGCGCCGCCGCGGCGGAAACCGCCACCACGCCGCAACAACCAGCAAACCGAACACGGTGTAAGCACTAGCGAAGACCCAAGGCGGCGCTTCGTAGAACAGCACGCGTTGCACCCAGGTTTCCACAAAGCTCCTGCTGTAGCCCGCCGACCCGGCCTGCGCGCGCAGCCACGACTCCAGCGTCGTCAGTGGGCACGTGAAACCGAGCCACGACTCGGCCACGACGATCGCGATGGCGGCCAGGTGCGCCCCGCGAAACCACCACGCGTTCACCCAGGGCCAGCCGAGAAGATTGCCGACGATCACCACGGCGAGGCCCGCGACAACAAACACCACGACGGCAAAGTGCAGTGCCAGCACGAGGTCGGCCAGCCCCTGGTACGGCATTGCGCTGCTCATTCGGACCGCGTTCAATGCCCGGTCCAGGCCGCGTTTTGGCCCGCGCGCGCAGCGCCCCGGTTCGGCGACCTGCGCACGCGCCTGGTGACGACCCAGTGGTTCTTCCCCAGGCGACGCGTGGCTTCGAAGCCTTCGCGCTCGAAGTCGGGCAACACGCCAAGGCCTTCGCGATAGGCCCGCCCATGCTTGATGCGCGGCAGCTCGTCGGTCGGCCCGAACTGACACCAGCCGACACAGGCCGCGCCGTCGAACACGAGCGCGGCGTGCGCCCGGCCTTCGCGAACCCGACTTTCCTTCTCGGAGCGGTTCTGCGAAGCAGTCCTCCCGCGACCCACCCCCTCGGGATGGAAGGCCATGCACCAGCAGCCGCCCCAGACACCGTTGTGGCGTTCGACCAGCTGAGCGAAGGCTTGCCAGGTGGATTCGTCCAGGGGTTGCGTGCTCAAGCCGGACATGGGTGGTCGATTCGATCAAGACTCTTCATCGCAGTGCAGCCGGGCCGGAGCGCGCCAGGTATGAACCCCAGTCAGGCCTTGCGCGGCCCCAGCACGAACGTGCCATTGCACCTTCGACAGCGGCATCTTGTCAACACCGAGCTTGGGCACGCCGAGTTTGGGCGCGCCGTGGGCACCTGAGGCG
The DNA here is from genome assembly GCA_031396425.1 of Rhizobacter sp. Taxonomy (GTDB): domain Bacteria; phylum Pseudomonadota; class Gammaproteobacteria; order Burkholderiales; family Burkholderiaceae_C; genus JAEMQF01. The sequence continues at coordinate 10,492 of JANNKS010000252.1, forward strand.
CGACGGAGATGACTTCTTGGATATTGGAGCAAAGAGTCGATGCAGAAACCCATGCAGCCAAGGGCGCTGTGATCCAAGGAACGACTGCATCGGCGTCCGACAAGGGTGTGTGATTTGATTCCTTACCGCCCAAGCCTCCTACGAAGCCCGACGTTTGCCGGAAGCGTTGAGCGCAAGCGCTTCGCCGATCAGCGCCTTGAATGCGCGCTCGTCGACTTCTTCGCCTTCGTGGATGTCGATCGCGCGGCGCGTGTTTCCTTCGAGGCTGGCGTTGAAAAGACCGGCCGAGTCCTTCAGGGACGCGCCTTTGGCGAAGGTCAGCTTCACTTTGCCCTTGTAGGTTTCGCCCGTGCAGATGATGCCGTCGTGCGACCACACCGGCGTGCCCATCCACTTCCACTCCTCGACGACGCCTGGGTCTGCTTCCTGGATCAGCTTGCGCATTCTGGCGAGGGTCGCGCCGCGCCAGTCACCAAGTTCGGCGATGCGTTTCGAGATGAGCGCCGATGCCGATGGCCCTTCGCCAGTGCCAGCCTTCTTGAGAGTGCTCATGTCACCAACGCCTCCTGCCTGTTGATTCCGGGCGACCACATTGATCGGTCGTCCGACACGCTTCACTGATTCATTTCGCCATAGACCACGAACCTGCCGGACCCTGCCGCAAGGTGGAGTAAGGCCAGGTGGGACTTCAGGAAGTTGAAGACGAATGCCAGCGACTCGCCATCGTCGTCGCCATCCGGGCAGGGCGTTTGGGACGCGCAGGACTGATCCAGCAGGCGCAGCACCTGCTCCTCCGTGTGGTTGTAGACCCATCCGTCCTTGATGATCGCGTCGCCGGGGTAGACCATTTCGGCCGGCAGCGGCTCGATCTGCGATGCAGACTGCTGCACGGCTGCGTGCTGCAGCAGGCAGGCGTTCTCGAGCAGATAGAGGTTCTTGCCATGGCGTGCCTGCTCGCAGATGCGGCCCAGGCGCACAGCACACAGCCGTTGCGCGACGGGGCGTAGACGAATTGATCCATCGCCCGCTTCGGCCCGTCGAGCAAGGTTCGCAGGTCAGCGCCGACATCGGCTTGATCCGGAAGAATCGCGAATGCGAGCGTGTGAGATACCCAGGCCATGCGCCGCTCCCGCTACGTCTTGCCGAGCACGCGCGCCGTTCCCTGGCGTCAGAACCAGAGGTCTCGAATGCAACGACCATCGCGCGGCAGGTCATCCCACTTGTCCAGCCCGTCGAAGTGATCGATCGGCAGGTGGGCGATGGGTTCGGGCTCGGTCAGCCGCAAGTTGACGGCAATCCGGCGGCGCCCTTGCGAGTCGGGCTCCAGCGAGCGCCAGTAGGCCACGCAGCCGCACTGCGGGCAGAAATGAAACCCGAGCGACGTTCCGCGAACGTAGGCCTTGGTGGCACCCGAGACGTGGATGCCTTCGCCCTCGTGCTCGTACGCCCACAGCGCGCCGTATCGGCGACACGCCGTGCAGCTGCACGCCGTCGCCGACTCGGGCATTCCGTCGAATTGCCATTGAACCGAGCTGCAGTGACAGGAGCCTTTGAGCATGTTTGTACTCGCTTGACGTTGTTCGCTACGGACGCGGCGACGCGTGGGCAGCTGATGCAGGTGCACTCGCCGGAAGGGTCATGCCTGCGCAATGAAGGTGATGCGCCAGATCGCCTGAGAAGCGAGGCGTACTTCGGCATGGTAGGTCGGGGAATCCGACCACTGCGTGATCTCAATGGCGATCACTGCGTGATCTCAATGGCGATGCCGGCAGATTGACGAGCGTTCGATTCCAACGCTTTTGCGGCGCGGATGACGTGCGGTGCGGTGCCATAGGCGGACCAGGCGAGGAGTGCGGCAAAGGCGCTCACCATGTAGTAAGGCGGCTCGCCGCTGCGCAAGCCGAGCAACAGGCAGGCGACAGATACCGATGCCGGTGGCCACTTCAGTTTCCCGGCCGTTGGCCGAAAACCGAGAAGTGAACTTGTCGGGCCGGTCATGCTGAAGCACGTGTGGATAGAGGAACTTGCGGATGAAGCCAAGTCGGTATGGGCTGTGCTGCGCTCGTTCTGGCTGCGCAACGTGTGGCCGGTCTTGATGACGCTCTGGATATTCTTCGTGTTTGCGGCGCCCCTCATCATCGTGATCCTGATCCTCTGGTACCTCGATTCGATCGGCTGGCAGTCGGGGCCTGGTTTCTACACCATCGGCTCTGCCGCAGGTGCGGGCCAGCTGTTTTCGCTGATCCCGACCTGACCACGCGTCGCGCCGGCCTCGATCGACCCAGCACGGCCAGCACCTGAAACCGGCGGCTGCATCCAGGTGCCGGCAGACGTCGGCTACGGATGCGGACCCCAGGGCGCCGCGAGAAGCAGCTGGTTGCTCTGGGTCTTGATCAGTGGCCGAAGCTGCTTGGCAAAAGCCATGAAGTCCTGGTCTTCGAACAGCCGCTTCCAGAACGCTCTTCGATCGTCGTCGCTGTCAAAGCGCCAGAGGTGGATGAGTTGATGCAGTTCGCCGGTGTCCGACGTGAAGTAGCCGACCAGCTTCTTCGAGAACCCGCCTGCCTCCAGCGCCGGGTATCCCAGGGTCGAATAGAGCCGGATGACCTCTGCCATCTGGCCCACGGTGACGGAGTAGGTTCGCTTCTCGTAGATCGTGGGCATTGACATGGCTCCGTGAGTTTGGGGTGCAGAACGCCTGAGCGAACTGTCAGGCCGCACTCGGCGACAGTGACAGGAAGAACGCCAGCCAGAGACCTACCAGCAGCGCGAAGCTGGCCAGGAACACCGAGAGGCGGTGCATGACCTTGTTGTACGTGCAGTGGATGAGGCTGTGCGCCACGCGCAGCGCCACATAGAGCCAGGCGCCGACAACCAACCACGGCGGCGTGTGATTCGTCGCCAAGGCGACCGCCACGAGCGCGTAGAAAAGTACCGGTACCTCGAACAGGTTTCGGAAGTTGTCTGCAGCCTGGACGTTTTCCAGGCGCGCCGCCATTTGCACGGAGGTGGCCGCGGCCTGCGGGTGGATGCGCTTCTGACGCATTTCCTGCACGCGGGTGGACAGGAGGCGCGCGCCGACCAGGAACGTCAGGACAACGAGCCCGAGCGAAGCGGCAATGAGTTGTATGGCGTTGGCGGTCATGTTTCGTGCTCCTGTGCGGTCTTGCGTTTGAGCTGAGCGTTCCGGACAGGCGCCTTGCGTGGCCTGATCCTAGGGGAGCACGACGCCCACTGCGAGCGCTGCAGCCCGAACCTGGGCAGGCCAATTGATCATTCCAGGATCTTTGCCGCTGGCCATTCCGATCAAGTAGGCGGGCTCGGTGCTGACGTTCCTGAATCCTCTGGAAAGGCCAGCCGGCACGCTGACGGTGTCCCATGGCTCCAGGAACACGCTTCTCTGCCCTTGCGGTCCCCAGAAGATTTCCCAACGTCCGGTCAGTGCGACGAAGACTTCCTGGGTCAAGTGGTTGTGCAGAGGCGCTGATTTGCCTGGCTCGCAATGCACGATGCTCATGTGGAAGCCTTCGGCGGCAAGTGGTGCTCCTGGCGTTTGGCCCAGCACTCGCAGCGTGGTGCGTTCGCAGCCCGGGATCGCCGAGTCGACATAGTCGTCGGTCGGCTTCAGGTCGCGAAAGCGAGCAACCCGGGTCTCCATCTCGTCAACCGATGGGTTGGCATCGGTGATGGGCGCGGTGTCGGGCATGAATTTCCTCTGCTGCGGCGCTCAGGCCGGGTTGCTCCAAACAGCGTCAGCTACTTTGGCCGGTGGAGCGCACATAGCTTGTTGCCGTCCGGGTCTCGCACATAGGCAAGGTACATCGCACCGAGCTTGCCCTCGCGAAGGCCCGGCGCTTGCTCGATCGAAGTTCCACCGTGCGCAACCGCTGCATCATGGAACTGGCGCACCTGCTCCGCAGAATCGCACTTGAACCCTACGGTCCCACCGTTGGCGAACGTCGCCGCTTCGCCGTTGATTGGCTCGGTGACGCAGAAGGTTCCACCATCGTGCCGATAGAAGAGCCGCATGTGACCGGTTCCTGACGCGTTGCGCATCGGCTCGCCTGCGCCAAGCACGCCGAGCACTGCGTCGTAAAAGCGCCGGGACCGATCAATGTCGTTCGATCCGACCATCACGTGGCTGAACATTGCTTTCCTTCCGATTCATCGTGTTCGCAGCTGATGATGGTATGCGAATCGTCTGGCGGTCGCTCCCGGTTCGGCCTCGCATGTGAATTCACCGGCCACCGGATGGCGAAGGGACAAGCGTCAATTGATCTGCAAAGCGCGCGCTGTGAACGTGCATCGAAGCACAGACCAGACTGCACATGTCCTCGGGCGCCTGAGAGAGCGGCGCGCGTGAGCTTCATGCTCACACCTTCCCTCGACAACCACGCTTGGCTTCGCCAGAGCTACTCCCTTGCCCGAGTCGCCTGTTACTGCGCGAGTGCCGCCTTCACGCGCGCGAGCTCCGGGTGGCTCGCGTCGGCGCGCTCGAAGAGTTTGGCGACCTGCGCATAGTGGCTGCGCGCCTTCGTACGATCGCCGGCAGCCGCGGCAGCGTGCGCCGCGCCACGCGCGGCGCGAAAGCGACCGGGCTCCTTCGCCATCGCGGTTTCGAACTCCGCGAGCGCCGCCGCAGGCTGTTTCGCTTCGAGCAGCATTTCGCCGAGCATCTCGCGCGCCGGCTTGATCGGGCCCGGCGTGACGGCGGCCTTGTCGGTGGCGTCTTCGTGATCGGCCGCACTGCGCATCGTGCGCAGCGCATCGTCGGATTTGCCCTCGGCGCGCAGGGCCCATGCGTCGACCGCCTTGATCTGGATGTCGGTCTGGTCGGCCCAATAGCGCAAGCCGCCGTCGACCATGTTCTGCTTCAAGCGCGCGAGCTCGGTGATCGCAAGGCGCGCACCGACGGCATCGCCAGAGCGCGCGGCGCCGAGCCCGCGCGCGTAGACGGTGATGGCTTGCGCATGCGGAAACTGTTGCCATCCGAAGGCAAGCTCATCGGGGGTCAAGGTGAGCTTTGCCGCTTGGGTCCAATGACCGCGTTCAGTCGCGAGACGGGCAGGTATCGCGGAAAGTGCGAACGCCGCGGCGAAGAGGGTGTCGCCCTCGATCTTCTTGGTGTCCGCACGAACCTCGGCCAGGATGCGCTCGGCCGCGTCGTCCTGTCCGAGCTGCAGATGCGCGTAGACCATGTAGTCGAGCGAGTGCAGTCGATTCACGATGTCGGGCGCGATCTTCAGGACCGCGGTGTTCGAGCTGATCGAGTCTTCCCAGTACCCCAGTCGCGTGAAAGTGTGCGACGGCATGTGCAGCGCGTGCGGCGCGGAAGGCGCGACGTTGCGATAGCGCTGCGCGGCCTTCAAGCCCCTTTGTGCCAACGCCGGAAAGTCATAGCTGTGAATGAGGTAATGCGCGACGCCCGGGTGGTCGGGCAATTCGATGAACAGTCGCTCGAGCGTCTCCGCGGCCTTCAACTGATTGGTGTACTTCTTGTCGTTCGGATCGAAGTTCGCCGACTGCACATGCGCATGAAAGATGACCGCTTCGATGTCCTTCGGGTAGTCACGTGTCATCTTCTCCAATGCGAGCTCGTAAGCGAGCTGGCGCGTCCGCGCGGGCACCTTCTCAGCATCGGCGAAGAACTGCTCCAACGCATTCACGTAGTCGCGCTCGCGAGGCGTCTTGGGGCTCAGCGCTTTCGCGCGCTGAACCGCTTGGTAACCTTCGCCGAGCGCCTTGCCGCGCAGCGGCCAGGTGAACGCATTGCCCACCTCGACGATGGCCTGGCCCCACGGCGCCATCGCGCAAGTCGGGTCGGCCTGGCCGGAGGCGGCGAAGGCCTTGCGCGCCTCGGGCCAGTGGTAGGAGTGATAAAGCGCGATGCCGCGGGTGAAGTGCTGCTGCGCCGTCGCGTTGCACGAGACCGGGAAGTCGACGGTGCCGAGCTTCTCCGGAAGGCCCTCGTGCGGCTTGCCTTGTGCAAATGCGCTCGGACCAGCCGTCAGCGCCACGACGACGAGACCGAATGCGTATCGGTTCAACATGATCGACTCCTGTTGAGATGCGGGCAGACACGGATTTAGAACCGAACCCGCCTCAATTGCAAGTCCCGTGAGGGGTGCGCAGCTTCTTGCCCGCGATAGCGTCCGGTGCGGAGCGCGGCCTTGCCGCGTTGTGGTTGCTTGGATCCGGCCGTCGCGGCCGCATTTTTCGGTGTTCAGTGATGCCTAAACGAATGAATTCAGCGGCCGCGGAAGGCAATCCGCCGGAACGAGTGGTTAAGCTTTGAACTCATTGAAGAACGCGTGCTCGACTTCGTACGTCGTTACGGCCTTCAGGCCCAGCTCCAGCTTTTCAAGCATATCGATCAGCTTTTCACCGTCAATGAGTTCGATGGGCGGCGCACCGTCGCGAGTTGCCTCGCGCTTCGCCTCTTGGGTGAATGTTCCCGTCGTGATGATGATCCCCTTATCTGCGCGACCTGACATCGCGCCTCTGAAGTCACGAACCTGCGATGGCGCCACGGACTTCGCTTACCGCTTGCATTGAAACAGTGTGTCTCGTCGTCCGCGATTCCTTCCTGGTGGTCGACGCAGCCGTCCAGGGTGACGTTGATA
>JANNKS010000261.1:0-18361 GCA_031396425.1 Rhizobacter sp.
ACGTGGTCATCCTGCTCGATTCAATTACGCGCCTGGCGCGTGCCTACAACAATGTGCTGCCCTCCTCTGGCAAAGTGCTGACCGGTGGCGTGGACGCGAACGCCTTGCAGCGCCCCAAACGTTTCTTCGGCGCGGCGCGCAACATTGAAGAAGGCGGCTCATTGACGATCATCGGCACCGCGCTGATCGATACCGGAAGCCGCATGGACGAAGTCATCTACGAAGAGTTCAAGGGCACGGGCAATTGCGAAATCCACCTGGACCGGCGCATGTCGGAGAAGCGTGTCTACCCATCGATTCTGCTGAACAAGTCCGGCACCCGACGCGAGGAGTTGCTGCTCAAACCGGAGATCCTGCAGAAGACGTGGATCCTTCGCAAATTGCTCTATTCGATGGATGAAATCGAGGCGATGGAATTCATTCTCGAAAAGATGAAGGCAACGAAGAACAACCTCGACTTCTTCGACATGATGCGTCGAGGAGGCTGAACATGCAGGAGTGCCCTCAGCTGGACGTTATAATTCTCGGTTTCCCGCTTGCCGGTGAGTGCGTCGAGTCGTTCGGCGTGGCTACCGCAACCACAGCGCCAAGGATGCACCCATGAAAGAAGGAATACACCCCGGTTATCGCGAAGTCTGTTTTGTCGACCTCTCGAATGGTTGGAAGTTCGTGACACGGTCCACCGCACAGACGCGCGAAACCATCAAGATGGAAGACGGCCGCGAACTGCCCCTGTACAAGCTGGAAACGACCAGCGAAACGCATCCGTTCTACACCGGCACGCAAAAGAGCGTGGATTCGCTCGGCGGCCGTGTCGAGAAGTTCCGCAACAAGTTCGCTCGCCTCACCCCCAAGAAATAGTGCGGGACGAGCGCAGCAGAAGGCAGCTTAGGCTGCCTTTTTTCATGCGCAAAGCAGATTGCGGCATCATTCGCAACCGGACATCGGTGCAACCTTGAATTCCCCCAACCCGGCCCTTGTCGCCCAGCGTGCCGTAGAACGCCTGCCACGTGTGGGGTTGCTGCTGCTGTGCGCAGCCTACCTGTTGCCTGGCCTGCTGGGGCGTGACCCGTGGAAGAGCGCGGATATCAGCGCGTTCGGCTACATGGCGAACATGGGGCTGGGTCGAACCTCTTGGTTGGCACCCACCTTGGGCGGCCTTCCCGCCGATGCCGCCCTGTTGCCATACTGGTTGGGCGGCATCTTCATCAGGTTTCTGGATCCGTGGGTCGACCCGGCGCTGGCAGCTCGGATTCCCTTCGCTCTCCTGCTCACCTGCGTCTTGGCCCTCACATGGTTCACCACTTACCACCTGGCCCGAACCGAAGCCGCGCAGCCCGTGCCGTTCGCCTTCGGAGGTGAAGCCCACCCGGTTGACTATGCACGTGCCATCGCCGATGGCGCACTGCTCGCATTGATCGCCAGCCTGGGCCTGTATCAGCTTGGCCATGAGACGACTCCCGAACTGGGTCAATTGGCCAGTGTGTCTCTCTACCTCTACGCGCTCGCCGCCAGCCCGTATCGAGGTTTCCAGCCGAAGCTTGCGGTGCCCATCGCGCTGGCCTGCCTTGCGGCCAGCGGCGCGCCCAGCATGGCCGTCGCCTTGGGCCTCGTGGGCGCGGAGATATGCCGGCGCTCGAGCTACGCGCCAGCGCGCGAACTTGTCTGGTGGCTGGTGGCGGGAACGACGTTGGCCGTCGGCGTGGGCTATGCCCTCGGTGCCTGGGAATGGCGCGTCGGCAGGTATGAATCGATCGCCCAGGTCTGGGTCGCGATTCGTTTGCTCGCGTGGTTCACCTGGCCGGCCTGGCCGCTCGCATTCTGGACGCTGTGGCGCTGGCGCAATCATTTGCTCAATCGACACATCGCCATTCCCTTTGGCTGCGTCCTGGTGTGTGTCACCGCCAGTCTGACAATGGGAGGTTCGGACCGCGCCCTGATGCTCGGTTTACCCGCTCTGGCCGTGCTGGCATCGTTTGCGCTTCCGACGCTGCAGCGCGGAACGAGCGCGGCGATCGATTGGTTCTCGGTGTTCTTCTTCTCGGCGGGCGCTTTGACCATCTGGGTCATTTATGCGTCGATGCATCTCGGAATACCGGCGAAGCCGGCCGCCAACCTGGCGCGATTGGTCCCGGGCTTCGTGCCCGGTTTCTCGGCGTTGCCGTTGCTTCCCGCCCTTCTGGCTACGATCGCATGGTGCTGGCTGGTTCGCTGGCGGTCCGGGCGGAACCGGCATCCGCTGTGGAAAAGTCTGGTGCTGCCCGCCAGCGGCGTGGCGCTGTGCTGGCTCTTGTTGATGACCTTGCTGCTGGCACCCTTGGACTACGCACGAAGCTACCGCCCCTTGATCGCCCGTATCGCGCAACATGTTCCGAGAGTTGGGTGCATCGCTGCGCCAGGAATGCCGCGCAGCCAGATTGCGGCGCTTGAATACCATGGTCGGTATCGTGTCGACGCCGTGCGTTCGCCACTACACACGAAGTGCGAATTCCTGCTTCAGCTCGAAGCTCGCATTCCGACACCACCTACGGGAACGCGCTGGCAAATGGTGGCACGCGAGCGGCGCAACCGCAATGACGATGAAGTCACCGCCATTTACCGGCGCGCAAACCAACCCAATTGAGAGCGACGTAACACTCACGTGTGCATCGTCTGCGACGGCGCGGCAGCCTTGGATTCCACCACTGGAGGTGTCATTCGTATGCGTGCCGCGGGAAACACAAGGCGGAAACTGGACCCCTTCGCGACTTCGCTATCAATCTGCAGTTCACCGCCATGGCGCTGGATGACGTGCTTGACGATTGACAGCCCGAGGCCGGTGCCTCCCGTGTCGCGCGACCTGCTGCCGTCGACCCGGTAGAAGCGTTCTGTCAGACGCGACAGGTGTTCTCGTGCAATGCCCGGGCCGTTGTCCGCCACCGACAATTGGCCTGAGCCGTCCGTGAGAACGCGCCACGCCACTTCGATCCTGCCGCCAGCCGGCGTGTAGCGAATTGCGTTTTGCACCAGGTTGTTGATGCCGCTCACCAGTTCAGTCTCCACACCTGCGATTTGCGCGTTTGCGGCGCCCATGAAACTCATTGCATGGCGCCCGGCAGACAGCGCCAAGGCGTCCGCCTCGACCTGATGAAGCAAGCGGCCCAGCGGTACCCAGCGTTCGGCCGACGGCAAAGGGCTTCCTTCCAGTTGGGCCAACATGAGCAGGTCACTCACCAGGGTCTGCATGCGCTGCGCTTGCTGATTCATCAGCATCAACACGCGCTTGTGCTCGACCTCGCTCAACTTGAGCTGGGTCATCGTTTCGATGAAACCCGTCAGCACCGTCAGTGGCGTGCGAATCTCATGCGAGACATTGGCGACGAAATCGCGCCGCATCGCGTCAGACCGCTCTCGTTCAGTGATGTCCTGCGACAGGACAAGCAATTGGCCTTCGCCGTAGCGACGAATCAAGACGGACAAGGTGGCCCGACCCGCTGGGCCTGGGAAGGTCACCCCTGACTCGAAATCCCCAGCGTGCACATAGGCCACAAAGGCCGGTGCTCGAACCAGGTTGGTGACTCGTTGACGCAAGTCGCGTTTCGGGTCCAGCCCGAAGTGGTCGGCAGCGACCGAGTTGCACCATTCGATCTGCTGCGCGGCATCGAGCAACAACACGCCATTTGGCGAAGCTTCAATGGCCGACAGGAACTGGGCCAGGCGCGTCTGCTCACGCGAAACGTCGAGTTCCAGCGCACGCAGCGAGCGCTCCATGCGGTAGCCGATCTCGCCCCACAACCCGGATTCGCGTGGCGCAGATGCGGCCTGCGAGCCTCTCAGCCAATGAATCAACCGGTAGCCGCGCAACGAATCGATCACGGCGAGGATGGCCAGCGCGGTGAGGCTACCCAGCAACGTGGTCAGGATAGGGGCGTCGACGAGCTGACCGATCAACGAACCCAACCAGCCACCAACCAGCAAAGCGAAGGTGCCAGCGAGAATTCGGGGCATCAACCAAGTCAAGTGCAGGCCCCGAAAGAATTTGTGTCACGCCGAAAGAATGTCCGACGCATGGCTCAAGCGATAACCTGCGCCACGCACCGTCTCGATCATGCCTGCGCATTGCACCGGGCTGAGTGCTTCGCGCAGGCGCTTCACATGAACGTCAACGGTACGCTCCTCGATGAAAACGTGGTCTCCCCAGACCCGGTCAAGCAACTGCGCGCGGCTGTGCACCCGCTCTGGATGGGTCATCAGGAAGTGGAGCAAACGGAATTCTGTGGGACCGAGTTTGACCTCGCGTTCGTTGCGGCTCACGCGCCGCGTCGCCGGATCGAGCCGCAGCCCGCCCGCAACAACGACTGAATCCAGCGCCTCCGGCGCCTTGCGCCGCAATACCGCACGAATGCGCGCCATCAACTCGTTGGTGGAAAACGGTTTGGTCAGGTAGTCATCCGCGCCTGCGTCAAGACCGGCAATCTTGTCGGCTTCATCGGCCCGGGCGGTCAACATGATGATGGGCAGTTCGCGCGTGCGCGACTGCGAACGCCAGCGCTTCGCCAGTACAAGGCCCGACTGGCCAGGCAGCATCCAGTCAATGATGGCAAGGTCTGGCAGCACGCGATCGACCGCTGCCAGCGCCTGTTCGGCATTCACGGCAATTTCAACTTCGAAACCGGAGTGGCGCAGATTGATAGCTATCAATTCGGCGATGGCCTCCTCGTCTTCAACCACAAGCACTTGGCTCATCTGCGCTTTCAATACCGCTCAGTCATCGAACCATCGTTTCGACGTCATCGATCGAGTTATGTCGGACATCGGTGCCTTTGACGATATAGATGATCTGCTCGGCCAGATTCTTCGCATGATCCCCGACTCGTTCGATCGCCTTGGCGACGAAAACAAGATCAATGCTCGACGAAATGGTCCGCGGATCTTCCATCATGAACGTGATGAGCTTGCGAATCAGCCCTTCAAACTCCTGATCGATGAGGTCATCGTGCTTCAGCACTTCGACCGCCTTGTCGACATCAAGCCGCGCAAAACCGTCCAAGGCCTTGCGCAACTGTTTCACGGCCAGCTCCGCTTCGTATGCCAGGTCGTTGACAGGCAGTCGCATCCGGCTGGACACGCCCGTGCTGAGCAAACGCTGCACGATGCGCGCGACTCGCGCAGCTTCGTCTCCGACGCGCTCGAGGTTAGCGATCGTCTTGGAGATTGCGATCAGCAGGCGCAGGTCGCGCGCCGTCGGCTGGCGTCTGGCGATGATGCTCGACAGATCGCGGTCGATGTCGACTTCCATTGCGTTGACGCGTACTTCGGTGACAAGCACTTCGCTGGCCACCTCTTCGTTGAACTGCGTCAAGGCATAGATGCTTCTGCTGACCTGTGATTCAACCAGGCCACCCATTTCCAGGACGCGAGTCGAGATTCCGCTGAGCTCGGCGTCAAACTGGGTCGAAAGGTGCTTGTCAGCCATGTCAATTCTCCGGGTCAGCCAAAGCGACCGGTGATGTAGTCCTCGGTCTCCTTGCGTTTGGGCTTCATGAAGATGTCCTTGGTGTCGCCGAACTCGACCAACTCGCCGATGTACATGTACGCCGTGTAGTCGGAAACGCGTGCCGCCTGTTGCATGTTGTGCGTCACGATCAGCACCGACACCTTCTGCTTGATCTCGCCGATCAATTCTTCAATGCTACCCGTGGCGATCGGGTCGAGCGCCGAGGTCGGCTCATCAAACAAGAGTATCTCTGGGTCGGTTGCCAGGGCGCGCGCGATGCACAGGCGTTGTTGCTGCCCGCCGGAAAGGTTCACGGCAACCTCGTCAAGGCGGTCCTTCACCTCGTTCCAAAGGGCTGCGCCCTTCAAGGCGGCCTCGACCTTGTCTTCGGTGTAAGAGCGCGATTTCTCGCCGCGCACCTTCAAACCGTATGCGACGTTCTCAAAGATGGATTTCGGAAAAGGGTTGGGTTTCTGAAACACCATCGAGATTCGCATCCGAACTTCGATCGGATCGACGTTCTTGTCCAAAACATCCACTTGGTCGGGATACAGGTGAATGCTGCCGTCGTAGCGGTTCCCAGGATACAAGTCATGCATCCGGTTGAAGCAGCGCAAATATGTCGACTTGCCGCACCCGCTGGGCCCGATCAATGCAGTGACCTTGTTCTCGTAGACGGGCATGGACACACCTCGCAGCGCCTTGAAGTCGGAGTAGTAGAAGTCGAGGTTCTTCGACTCGGCCTTCAGCGGTGGCGCGTTGTCAGGCAGCGTAACGGTCGAGGCCATGGCGGAATCTCTTCTGAGTTCGAGAAATGGAAATGAGCCTTGTCGCTCACCACTTGATATTCTTGCGAAGCCGGTAGCGCAACCAAATCGCCAGCGCGTTCATTCCCAGCGTCATGAACAGCAGCACAAAGCTCGCGGCAGCGGCGTTCTGGTGGAATGCAGGGTCAGGCCTGGACGTCCAGTTGAAGATCTGAATCGGCATCACGGTAAACGGCGAAAAGATCCAGTCAAACAAGCCTGCGGCGGGTTCGCCCGTCCCTGGCAAAGGCGGCAGGAAGGCGATGAACGTGAGTGCGCCGATCGTGATAATCGGTGCGGTTTCACCGATGGCGCGCGACAGCCCGATGATCACACCTGTCAGGATTCCGGGCATGCCGTAAGGAACCAAATGGTGGCTGACCACCTGCCACTGCGATGCCCCGCATGCATAGGCGCCTTCCCGGACATGTTGAGGAATGGATCGCAAGGCCTCGCGGGTGGTGACGATGACGATCGGGAGGATGAGCAGGGCAAGCGTCAAACCGGCGGAAAGTATGCTCTGCCCGAAACCGAAGGTGTAGACGAACAGGCCAAGCGCCAGCAGGCCGTAGACGATGGAAGGTACGCCGGCCAGGTTCGAAATGTTGATCTCGATGATGTCGGTGAACCAGTTCTTGCGCGCGTACTCTTCCAGGTAAATCGCCCCAGCGATACCGAGCGGCACCGCGACAAGTCCGGTGACGAGCATCACCAGCAACGAACCCACCCAGGCCGACAAAATACCGGCCTCGCCGGCGCGTCGTGACGGGAAGTTTGCAAAGAAGTCACCGGTCAGGCGGGGCACGCCAGTGATCACCATTTCGGTGAACAGCGCTGCCAGCGTCAGGACACCAACCATCATCGCCAGCAGACCGATTGCGCCGAAGATCGCGTCCCATCGCTTGTGGCGGCGGATCATGCTGCGCAGCACCTCGGTGCGCTGTGAAACGGCGCTTGTCATCAATAGGCCTCCCGATACTTCTTGCGCAGCCAGTAGCCCAGCAAATTGAACACCAGCGTGATCAGCATCAACGTCAAACCGGCGGCAAAGATGGTCTGGTATCCGACGCTGCCATGCGGCAGATCACCAAGCGCCACCTGCACGATGTAGGACGTGATCGTTGCCGCTGGCTCCAGCGGGTTGAGCGTCAAGTTCGGCTGCATTCCGGCGGCCACCGCGAGGATCATCGTCTCGCCAACGGCTCGCGAAATGCCCAGGATGTAGGCTGCGGCAATGCCGGACAAAGCCGCTGGAACAACCACCTTGACGGCGGTCTGATAGCGGGTGGCGCCCATCGCATAGGAGCCCTCCCGCAGGCTCATCGGCACGGCGCGCATCGCGTCTTCCGACAGCGAAGACACGTAGGGAATGATCATGATGCCCATGACGATGCCCGCAGACAACACATTGAACCCTGGCAATTCGGGATAGATCTTCTGAATGATGGGAGTGACGAACAACAGCGCGAAGTAGCCGTAGATGATGGTGGGCACGCCCGAAAGCAGCTCGAGCAAAGGTTTCATCGTCTCGCGGGTCTTGTGCCCCGCGAACTCTGAGAGATAGATGGCGATGATCGTCCCGAGCGGGATCGCGATCAGCAATGCCACCGCCGAACTCGTGAACGTGCCGGCAAGCAAGACGCTGATGCCGAAGTGTGCGTCGTCAAACAGAGGCGTCCATTGGCTGTCGGTCAGGAACGTCCACAAGGGAACGGTCTTGAAGAACACCAGGGACTCTGACACCAGGACATAGACAATGCCCAGGGTCGTGAAGACGGAAACGCAGGCTGCCAAGAGCAACGCCAATTCGATCGCCTTCTCGACTCGCTTGCGCTTCACCTTGAGGCGGGTGAATTCGGCGAGTTTGCTCGCGCCCCGATCCGACGTCGTCATCTCCGCGCCCGTGCCATTGGTGGTAGTAGAGATCATTGTAGTTTTCGGCAAGCGCTGGCTCGGTGCGATTCGCAGCAAGGCACCGGACCAGCCGCGTGCCCTGCCTCAATCAGTCAACTCTGCATCGACCCGGTGCGCCGAATCAAAGTTTGCCTTCGCGCGCCTGAAGGTTCTCGATGGTGACGCCAACCTCTGCGACGCCGCCAAACACGGTGCCCTTCTTGCCTTTGGCCAGGTGCTCGAGGTTGGTGTCGTAGGCCTTCATCGGCAGCGGCACGTACTTCACCTCCTTGGCAATCTTGGTCACGTTCTTCATGTAGAACGCAATGAACTCCTTGATCTCCGGCTTGTCGAGCGACTTGGCGTTCAGGTAGATAAAGATCGGGCGTGACAGCGGCTGATATGTTCCGCCGATCACCGACGCTTCGCTCGGCAGAACCGCTGCCTTGCCCGCCTTTTCCACGATCGGCACAGCCTTCACGCGGCTGGTGTTTTCGGCGTAGTACGCGTAGCCGAAGAATCCCAGCGCATTCACGTCTTGTGCCACACCTTGCACCAGAACATTGTCGTCTTCGCTTGCCGTGAAATCGCCTCGGCTTGACTTCGACTTGCCGGTGATGGCTTCGGTGAAGTAGTCAAACGTTCCCGAGTCGGCGCCCGCGCCGAACAGTTTCATCGGCGCATCGGGCCACGCCGGATTCACCTGGTTCCACCTCGTCACTTTGCCTTGCGCCGCCGGTTCCCACATTGTCTTCAGCTCGGCAACGCTGATTTCCTTGAGAAACGCGTTCTTCGGGTTGATCACTACCGTCAGCGCATCGAAAGCCACGGGAAGCTCGTAGTACTCGACCCCAGCCGCTTTGCAGTCCGCCATCTCTTTAGCCAGGATCGGTCGCGACGCGTTCGAGATGTCGGTTTCGCCACGGCAGAACTTCTTGAAGCCCCCGCCGGTGCCGGAAATGCCCACGGTTACCTTGATGGCATTCTTCTTGGACTTCTGAAAGTCTTCCGCAATGCCTTCCGTGATGGGATAGACGGTCGAAGATCCATCGATCTTGACCACTTGTTGCGCCAGCACCGGCGCGCAAGCCGCACCAACCGCAAGACTGACAACAACCTGCTTGAATTTCGCGTTGAACTTCACATCCACTCCTTCGTGTTCGGCGCTATGCCGGTTTCAGGAGGGACTGTAAGAATTCAATGTGTCAGCAACATGACAGCGCTGTGAATTCCAGATGACAGGGATTTCGTGCGCTTTGCCACGTATGCCAGCAAGCAGCCATGTCAAAACAACCTGTGCAGCCGAGGTTGGTCCGATCAGCGTCCGCGGGACATGAACCTTTTGAAACTCACGCCAGGGTATCGGCCATCCTCTGCGCGCAACGCTGCGCGAGCCCTGCGTCCGGAGCTTCAACCATGACGCGCACCAGCGGCTCGGTACCCGACGGGCGGATCAAGACCCGACCCTTTCCCTTCAGCTCATGTGTCACGGCTGCCTGCTCCTCGACAAGCCGGGGGTTGGTCATCCAGTTCGTGCCGGGCTTGAGACGAACGTTGATCAAGGATTGCGGAAACAGCGACACCCCTGCGAGCAACTCAGACATCGAGTGTTTGCTTCGTTTGACAGCCTGCAGAATTTGCAATGCGCTGACCAAGCCATCGCCCGTCGTGTGCTTGTCCAGCGCCAGCAGGTGGCCGGAGCCCTCCCCGCCGAGTTGCCAACCACGGGCCGCCAACTCTTCGAGGATGTAGCGGTCTCCCACCTTAGCACGCACGAACTCGACGCCACGATCACGCAAGGCCAACTCGACCGCCATGTTCGTCATCAGCGTGCCCACGGCGCCTGGCACCGCCACGCCTTGGCTGAGTCTGTCATTCACCATCAGGTACAGCAGTTCGTCGCCGTTGTACAGGCGCCCGCTGGCGTCAACCATCTGCAGGCGATCAGCATCGCCATCGAGCGCCACACCATAGTGGGCGCCGTGTTCCTTCACGGCAGTCACCAGAGCCGCAGGCGCAGTGGCACCAAAGCCGGCATTGATATTGGTGCCGTCCGGGCTGCAGCCAATCGCAACCACATCAGCCCCGAGTTCGTGGAAGACGTTGGGGGCCACGGTGTAAGCCGCCCCGTGGGCTGCATCCACGACGATTTTCATGCCCTTGAGCGACAACTCCGGGCTGAAGGTGCTTTTGCAGAATTCAATGTACCGGCCACGCGCATCTTCGAGCTTGCGTGCCTTGCCCAGTTCGGCAGAAGCCAGCCATTGGGGCGATTCATCGAGCATGGCCTCGACCTGCTCTTCCCAGCTATCTGGCAGTTTTTCCCCACGCTCAGAGAAGAACTTGATGCCGTTGTCTGGGAACGGGTTGTGCGAAGCGCTGATGACCACGCCGAGACTGAGCCTCAATGCCCGCGTCAGGTAGGCCACACCAGGCGTGGGCAGCGGGCCGGTCATCATCACGTCGACACCGGCCGAGGCAAAACCCGCCTCGAGTGCCGACTCGATCATGTAGCCCGAAATCCGGGTGTCTTTGCCGATCAGCACGGTCGGTTTGGCATCCTTGGTCTTCAAGACGCGCCCGACCGCATGACCCAGGCGCAGCATGAAATCAGGCGTGATGGGCGAAGCACCAACCGTTCCGCGTATTCCGTCGGTACCAAAGAACCTTCTGCTCATGTCTAGGCGACCTCCTGTCTGGCGATTGTTGTCACTGGCACAGGCCGGCTGCACGCCAAACACGGAACGCATCGGACGTTGCCGCGACATCGTGCACACGAATCACCTTCGCCCCGTTTTGAACGGCGGCCAGCGCTGCTGCCACGCTGGCGGTCAAGCGATCACCGACGTCACGTCCAGTGACTGCCCCCAGCGGGGACTTGCGCGACCACCCGACCAGCAGCGGCCGCCCGAGTACCAGGAGTTCGCGTTGCCTTCGAAGCAAATCAAGGTTGTGCTCAACGCTCTTGCCGAAGCCGATACCAGGGTCCAGCACGACACGTTCAGCGGAGATGCCCGCCCTGCTTGCAGCAGCAAGGCGCGCCTGCAGAAACCCGCTTACCTCACCCACCACGTCGTCGTAGACAGGCTTTCGCTGCATGGTTTCCGGCCTGCCGTGCATGTGCATCAGGGCGACACCGCAGGTTGGATGCAGGGCCGCGACCTCGAGTGCGTCCGGAGCCTGCAACGCATTGATGTCGTTGATGATGTCCGCACCCATTGCGAGCACACGCCGCATCACCTCCGGCTTGGTGGTATCGATCGACACGGGGCACCCCAGTTTGAGTGCCGCTTCCAGAACCGGCAGGAGACGGTCCAATTCCTCCTGCAGGGGGATCGACATCGCACCTGGCCGGCTTGATTCCGCACCAAGGTCAAGAATGTCAGCGCCATCACTGAGCAATCGTTCGCACTGCATCGCTGCGTCTGACGCATTGGCAAGGCGACCACCGTCTGAGAACGAATCCGGCGTCACATTCACAACCGCCATGATCTGTACCCGGGTCAGGTCGATCCGATGTCGCGTGGTTTGCCAGAACATGCGCGGATCAGCGTGCGACTTCCAACCTCTAACGCAGTTTTGCTTCGGGGTCGGCGTGCCTTACCCCGAGCTCAAGCAGCGGCGGGTGCGCTTCCTGGGCTGACCGGCGCTGACGGAGTACTTCCCTTGTTGCTCGGCGTCGTCCAGTCTTTCGGGGGCCGCGGCGGCTTGTCGTTCATGATGTCGTCGATCTGATCCGCGTCGATGGTTTCCCATTCGAGCAAGGCGTGCGCCATCGCGTGCATCCTGTCCTTGTTTTCCTCGATCAGTTTGCGAGCCAACGCGTACTGCTCGTCGATGATGCGCCTGATTACGGAGTCCACCTTCTGCATAGTCTGCTCTGAAACATTGACCTGCTTCGTGACAGAGCGCCCGAGGAATACTTCTCCCTCGTTTTCGGCATACACCATCGGCCCGAGTTCGTCGCTCATGCCGTAGCGTGTGACCATGTCGCGCGCAATCTGCGTGGCACGTTCGAAATCGTTGCTCGCACCTGTGGTCATCTGGTTCATGAACACTTCTTCAGCGATGCGGCCACCAAACAGCACCGAGATCGTGCTGAGCATGCGCTCCTTGTCGAGGCTGTACCGGTCACCCTCGGGCAATTGCATCGTGACCCCGAGGGCGCGCCCGCGCGGAATCACCGTGACCTTGTGCACCGGGTCAGTCTTGGGCATCAGGCGCGCCACCAAGGCGTGCCCCGACTCGTGGTAGGCCGTGTTGCGGCGCTCGTCCTCTGGCATCACCATGGACTTGCGCTCGGGACCCATCATGATCTTGTCCTTGGCCTTTTCGAAGTCGACCATTTCAACCACGCGCCCATTGCGCCGCGCGGCGAACAAAGCCGCTTCATTGACGAGATTGGCCAGATCAGCGCCGGAAAACCCGGGTGTGCCGCGCGCCAGAATATCGGCACGTATGTCCTGACCCACCGGCACTTTTCGCATGTGCACATTGAGAATCTGCTCGCGCCCACGCACGTCGGGAAGCGTCACATAGACCTGACGGTCGAAGCGCCCAGGGCGCAGCAACGCAGGGTCAAGAATGTCGGGCCGGTTCGTCGCCGCCATGACGATCACGCCCACGTTGGTTTCGAACCCGTCCATTTCGACGAGCATCTGGTTCAGGGTCTGTTCGCGCTCGTCATTCCCTCCGCCCAGGCCGGCACCCCGGTGCCGACCGACTGCATCAATTTCGTCGATGAAGATGATGCATGGAGCGCTTTTCTTGGCCTGCTCGAACATATCGCGCACGCGTGCAGCGCCCACGCCGACGAACATTTCGACGAAGTCGGAACCCGAAATCGAAAAGAATGGCACCTTTGCTTCGCCGGCGATCGCCTTGGCCAGCAGCGTCTTACCGGTACCCGGAGGCCCGACCAGCAGCACGCCGCGTGGAATGCGACCACCCAGTTTTTGAAACTTCTGCGGATCTTTCAGGAAGTCGACCAACTCCTTGACTTCCTCTTTGGCTTCGTCACATCCGGCGACATCAGCGAATGTGGTCGTGTTGTTCGCTTCGTCCAGCATGCGCGCCTTGCTCTTGCCGAAGCTGAATGCCCCGCCCTTCCCGCCACCTTGCATCTGGCGCATGAAGTAGATCCAAACCCCGATCAGGAGGAGAATCGGACCCCAAGAAGCGAGCAAACTCAACAGGAAAGACGGCTCTTCGCGCGGCTTGACGTCGAACTTGACGCCGTTGTTGATGAGGTCCCCCACCAAGCCACGGTCAAGGTAGGTGGCGGTGGTGCGCAACTCCTTGTCGTCACTCGTACGGGCGCGGATTTCGGTGCTGCCGCCGGCGCCCTCTTGCAACTGCACAGTACGGATGCGTTTGCTGCGAACTTCCTCGAGGAAGTCGGAATAGCCGATCTGGTTCCCTTGCGCAACGCCTCGGTCAAACTGCTTGAATACGGTGAACAGCACCAGGGCAATCACCATCCAGACAGCGACTTTCGAGAACCATTGATTGTTCAATGCGGCTCCTTGTTCAGGGGAAAGAATCGTATGCGCAAAGATTCCGTGCGCCCGACTCCGAGGTAATTGGTGACGATTTTAGTGTAGTCAAGCCCCATGAATGGCAGCATCCTCATTGCGGCCATACAGGCAACCCTGTTGATTCAGGCACTAAGCCTACAACTTCTGGCCCGCCGACACGCGCTTGGGACCAAAGCCGACGAGGTAGGTTTCCGCCGACTTGTCACGCGAAGCCTTCGGCTTGATCACCTTTGCCACGCGAAAATTGGCCTTGAACCGGGCCGCAAGCTGGCTGTAGCCGCTACCGTGGAACACCTTGCAGACAAGCACACCCTGCTCGCTCAAGTGCTGGAGCGCAAACTCGACCGCAAGTTCCACCAGATCGGCCATTCGAGCGCCATCGGCCTCGGCAACGCCGGACAGGTTGGGGGCCATGTCGGAAATGACCACATCCACTGCGCGGTCGGAAATGAGCTTTTCGAGCTCATGCAGTACCGCCGTTTCCCGAAAATCGCCCAGCAAGAACTGAACGCCCTCGATCGCCTCCATCGGCAGCATGTCCAGCGCGACGATGGTTCCACCCGCGTCCGCAGCCCTGGCATTGGCCGCTACGGCGGAGCGGGAGCCGAACTTTCGACGCACGTACTGTGACCACGCACCCGGTGCAGAGCCCAGGTCCAGCACAAGTTGGCCAGGTTTGATGAGGTGCACCACCTCGTCGATCTCTTTGAGTTTGTAGGCGGCGCGGGAGCGGTAGCCCTCTTTGCGTGCCAGCTTGACATAGGGGTCGGTCAGGTGGTCGTGCAACCAGGCCCGATTGACTTTCTTGTTGCGTTTGTGGGAACTCATTGCCGGCCGATAATAGGTGTATGCCAGCCATAGAACTCACCCCTAGCGAACGTAAGGAACATCGCGCGCAAGCCCATCACCTTGACCCAGTCGTCATGATCGGGTCGGATGGCTTGACCAGCACCGTCAGAAAGGAAATCGACCTCGCGTTGAATTCCCATGGCCTGATCAAGGTGCGGGTGTTGTCGGACGATCGCGACCACCGCAATACGCTGTTCGCGACCCTGTCGGAAGAATTCAACGCCGCGCCGATCCAGCACATCGGCAAACTGTTGGTGCTGTGGCGACCGATGCCAACCAAAGAGAAGATCGAAAACGACACTCGCAATCCGGGGCCCCGGGAGGTCAAGATCGTACGGTTCTCGAAGAGTGGCAATCATCGGCCGCAAATCAAGAGAGTCACGTTGCTGGGCAACCAGCGGGTCGCGGCCGGCGGTGAAATCAAAAGGACCAAACGCCGCGTGACGAGCGTGAAAAAGAGCTCCCAGCAGCCGTAGCGCTGCAGCGCAGTGAGCTGGGCATTCAGCAGCTGGAAACCCGCGCGATATCTCCCGGCGTCAAACGTAACGAACAGCAACGATTTCGTAGTGCCTCAGGCCCCCGGGCGCCTGAACTTCAGCCACATCACCGGGTTCCTTGCCGATCAGCGCACGCGCAATCGGCGAGCTGATGGAGATCAGACGCAGCTTCAAATCGGCTTCGTCGTCACCAACGATCTGATAGGTGACCTTCGCCCCGTTCTGTTCGTCTTCAAGATCAACCGTCGAGCCGAACACGACACGCCCACCGGCGTCCAGACTGGCCGGATCGATGATCTGCGCGGCGGCCAGCTTGGCCTCGATCTCCTGAATTCGGCCTTCGATGAAACCTTGTTTGTCTTTCGCCGATTCGTACTCGGCGTTTTCAGACAAATCGCCTTGCGCGCGCGCTTCGGAAATCGCCTGAATGACGGCGTGCCGTTCGACATTCTTCAAGCGTGCCAACTCGGCTTTGAGTTTGTCGGCACCGCGCCGGGTCAAGGGAACTGTCGTCATGGTCAAGCAACCTCGAAGCCAAAATGGAGACCGCCGCCAGCGATACATCGGGCGGCGGAAGTGCGCCGCAGTTTAGTGCAGTTCGGCGTGCAGTTCCTGCAAGGACGCGACCGTCAGGTCATCCTGGTGCTTCATCCCCTCGACTGCCGCCTCGCAGCCCGCCATGCTCGTGTAGTACGTAACGCGGTGAGCGAGTGCAGCTTGCCGAATGTGCCGCGAATCGGCGATCGCAGTGCGCGTTTCATCGACCGTCGTGAAAACGAGCTGAATTTCACCCGCTTTGACCATGTCAACGATGTGCGGGCGGCCATCCTTGACCTTGTTCACTGCGCGGACCGGAACGCCGGCCAAGGCAATCGCGGCGGCGGTTCCTTTGGTGGCCACCAGTTGGAAGCCCATGCGGTGCAAATCACGCGCCACCACCACGGCACGCACCTTGTCGCCGTTCTTCACCGTGATGCACACCGTGCCCTTGAGCGGCAAACGCGAACCAGCACCCAGCTGGCTTTTCAGCATCGCCTCGCCGAAGCTGCGGCCCGTTCCCATCACCTCTCCGGTGGAGCGCATTTCGGGCCCGAGAATCGGGTCGACGCCGGGAAACTTGTTGAACGGAAACACCGCTTCCTTCACTGAAAAGTACGGCGGTATGACTTCCGAGGGGCGCCGGCCGTGGTGGAGCGGCTGCGATGCCAGGCGTTGCCCCACCATGCACCGCGCGGCAATCTTGGCCAGCGGCTGGCCGGTCGCCTTGGACACGAACGGCACCGTGCGCGAAGCACGCGGGTTCACTTCCAGAACGAACACCACCGCAGCCGCCCCTTCCCCCTGGACGGCGAACTGAACATTCATCAAGCCGACCACCTTCAAGGCGCGCGCCATCGCGATCGTCTGGCGCCGCATTTCGTCTTGCAGCTCTTTCGACAGTGAATAGGGCGGAAGTGAACACGCCGAGTCGCCGGAATGAATGCCGGCTTGTTCAACGTGTTCCATGATTCCGCCGATGATCACGTCGGTTCCGTCGCTGATGCAATCGACATCAACTTCAATTGCGTCGTCGAGAAACCGGTCCAGCAAGACGGGCGACTTCTCAGAGACCTTCACGGCCTCTCGCATGTAGCGCTCGAGGTCCTTGTCGCCGTGTACGATCTCCATCGCGCGGCCACCGAGCACATAGCTGGGGCGCACCACAAGCGGGTAGCCGATTTCCTGCGCGAGCAGCATGGCCTGTTCTTCGGTGCGCGCAGTTCGGTTCGGCGGCTGCTTCAGATTCAGCCGATGCAGCAACTTCTGGAAACGCTCGCGATCTTCGGCGATGTCAATGCTGTCGGGCGTCGTGCCGATGATCGGCACGCCCGCACGTTCCAGGTCGAGCGCAAGTTTCAACGGCGTCTGGCCGCCGTACTGAACGATCACGCCCTCCGGCCGTTCCTTGTCGACGATCTCAAGCACATCTTCAAGCGTCACCGGTTCGAAGTACAACCGGTCCGAAGTGTCATAGTCGGTCGACACAGTCTCGGGGTTGCAGTTGACCATGATGGTCTCGTAACCATCTTCGCGCATTGCCAACGCCGCATGCACGCAGCAGTAATCGAATTCGATGCCTTGTCCGATCCGGTTCGGCCCGCCGCCAAGCACCATGATCTTGCGGCGCTTGCTCGGCTCGGCTTCGCACTCCTCTTCGTAGGTGGAGTACATGTAGGCGGTTTGTGTTGCGAATTCGGCCGCGCAGGTATCGACTCGTTTGTAGACCGGTCGCACGCCAAAGGCCTGACGACGCGCCCGCACATCGTGCTGATTCGTGACGAGCAACTTCGCCAGCCGTTTGTCTGAAAAGCCCTTGCGTTTCAAGAAGCGGAACTCGAGCGCCGACAGGCTCTGAGCGTGGCGACCCACGAGCGCCTTCTCAATGTCAACCAACTGTTCAATCTGGGCCAGAAACCAGGGGTCAATGGCGGTTTCCTCGAAAACCTCGGTCAGGCTCATGCCGATCCGGAATGCATCGGCGACGAACAGGATTCGCTCCGGCCCCGCCTCGCCGATCTCCTGCACGATCTCTTCACGATCGTTGCTGCGTTCGGTCAGGCCATCGATGCCGGTCTCCAGGCCTCTCAGGGCCTTCTGGAAACTTTCCTGAAACGTTCGTCCGATCGCCATCACTTCGCCAACCGATTTCATTTGCGTCGTCAGGCGGGAGTCGGCTGCCGGGAACTTTTCGAACGCGAAACGCGGAATCTTCGTCACCACATAGTCGATGCTGGGCTCGAAACTCGCCGGCGTTGCACCCCCCGTGATGTCGTTGCGCAGTTCGTCCAGCGTATAGCCCACCGCCAGTTTGGCCGCCACTTTCGCGATCGGAAATCCGGTTGCTTTGGAAGCCAGTGCCGAGGAACGCGAAACGCGCGGATTCATCTCGATCACGACCATGCGCCCGTCTTGCGGGTTCACAGAAAATTGAACGTTCGAGCCACCTGTGTCAACGCCGATCTCACGCAGGATTGCGATCGAGGCATTGCGCATCAGCTGATATTCCTTGTCGGTCAAGGTTTGTGCCGGCGCCACCGTGATCGAGTCACCGGTGTGAATGCCCATCGGATCGAGATTCTCGATCGAGCAGACGATGATGCAATTGTCGGCGCTGTCGCGCACGACCTCCATTTCGAACTCTTTCCAGCCGATCAGCGATTCCTCGATCAGCAGCTCCTTGCTTGGCGACAGGTCCAGCCCGCGCTTGCAGATCTCTTCGAATTCATCCGGGTTGTAGGCAATCCCGCCTCCCGTGCCACCCAG
>JANNKS010000282.1:0-5069 GCA_031396425.1 Rhizobacter sp.
ATGCACAAGGTGCTGCGGCGCGACGTGACCGAGGTGCGCATGTTCCTCGACCATCTCGAACGTCACGCTGCCTCGATCGGTCCGGTGCAGCGGCTCGCGCCGGACGTGGCGGCGGCGCTCGGCGCGATCAAGGGCGACCACAGCGCGCGCGACCGCTTCCTCGAATTTGCGCGCGACGCCGACCAGGCGAGCGTGCAGGCTCGCATGATGGCGCTGGCGCGCAGCCTCGGGTGGCTTTCACCGGCCCAGGAACAGGCCGAGTTCGTGCGCATGATCGTCGATCGCATGGCGCGCGGCAGCCTGGGCCCGACCGAGGTCGACCTCGTGTGCTCGACGCCGCAGGGATCAGACACCGGCGTGGCGCGGCACGTGCTTGGCACCGGCGCCGCGCGGCCTGCCAACGTCGCGCATTCGGCGGTGCTGGCGTGCCTGGGCAGCCCCGAGGCGCACGAACGCACGGTTCGCGCGCTGACGAGTTCGCGCGACGACGAAGCCGCAGTCGCCCAGGTCTACCTGCGCCACCGGCCGCTCGCCGACGTCAGCGAGCTGCGTGCCGTCACCTCGGGCATCGCCCGCATGAGCGCCGCCGCTGCGCAGGTGCGCGCCCTCGAGACGCTGGCGAAACAGCGCCTGGCCGATCCGCAGAGCCTGCAGGAAATCGCGCGCCTGTTCCCGCTCGCCCGCTCGCTCGAAGTGCAGCGCGCGATCGCCGGCATCCTGATCCGCTCCGACACCAAGATGCTGGAGCGCGGCGACCTCGCGCGCTCACTGCGCCAGACCCGGCTGAAGTCACCCGACGGCAGCGACGTGATCGACGTGCTGATTCGTTTGCTGCAGACGACGTAGCAAATCGCCTCGGCGGCGCGCGCAGAGTGGATCCCGGCGTGCGCCGGGATGACTGAAGAACGGTGGGTGGATTTGCGCGTCATCCCTGCGAACGCCGGGATCCACCTTCGACCAAGACTCCCTGCTCGCGCGGCCACTCCACCGCACCTGAATGGGTCACCGCGCCCAGGTGCGCCGGCCCGACGAGCCTGGCGTATTTTTCCAGCACGCCGGCCAGGCGCTCGGCGGTGCGCGGCTGCCACGCGGCACGCCGGCGCGCGATCTCGGCATCGTCGACCAGCCATTGCAACGTGCGCGCCTCACCATCGATGCGGATGCGGTCACCGTCTTTCAGCAGCGCGATCGGCCCGCCGAGCGCCGCTTCCGGGCCGATGTAGCCGACCATCAGGCCGCGCGTTGCGCCGGAGAAGCGCCCATCGGTCAGCAGCGCGACCTTCTCGCCCATGCCCTGGCCGTAGACGAGTGCGGTGACGCCGAGCATCTCGCGCATGCCGGGGCCGCCGCGCGGGCCTTCGTTGCGGATCACGAGCACGTCGCCGGCCGCATAGGCGCGCGCGGTGACGGCGGCGAACGCATCTTCTTCCGACTCGAACACACGCGCCGGGCCTTCGAACACCGAACTCTTCAGGCCCGCAATCTTGATCAGCGCGCCATCGGGCGCGAGATTGCCCTTGAGCACCACCACGCCGCCGCTGGCCAGCAGCGCCTGCGCACTGCTGTGCACCACCTCGCCATCGGGTGCGGCCACGCCGGCCAGTTCTTCGGCGAGCGTGCGGCCCGAAAGCGCGAGCGTATCTCCATGCAGGTGGCCGGCGTCGAGCAACGCCTTGAGCACCACGCTCACGCCACCAACGCGGTGCAGGTCGATCGCGAGGTACTTGCCGCCCGGCTGCAGGTTGGCGATGAGCGGCGTGCGCGCGAACACTTCGGCGACGTCATCGAGCGTGAAGCGGATGCCCGCCTCGTGCGCGATCGCGGGCAAGTGCAGGCCGGCATTGGTTGACCCGCCGGTCGCGGCCACCGCCGCCGCGGCGTTCTCGAGCGACTTGCGTGTCACCAGGTCGCGCGGCCGCGGGCCGCCGTGCAGCACCAGTTCGGTGGCGCGCCGGCCGGCCTGGCGCGCCAGCGCGAGGCGCTGCGAGTACGCCGCCGGCAACATCGCCGAACCCGGCATCGCCAGGCCCAGGGTTTCGGCCACCATCGCCATCGTGTTGGCAGTGAACTGGCCCGGGCACGAACCGAGCGTGGGGGCGCAGGCGTGGCCAAGTTCCTCCAGTTCCTGCTCGGTCATCGTGCCGTTCAGCACCGCGCCCACGCCTTCGTACGCCGTGAGGATGGTCACGTCCTGGTCGCGCCAGCGGCCCGGCAGCATCGCGCCGCCGTAAACGAAAACACTCGGGCAATTCAGGCGCACCATCGCCATCATCACGCCGGGAAGCGTCTTGTCGCAGCCTGCGAAGCCGACCAGTGCGTCGTAACAATGGGCGCGCACCACCGCTTCGATCGAATCGGCGATCAGCTCGCGCGACACCAGGCTCATGCGCATGCCCTTGTGGTTCATCGAGACGCCGTCCGACACCGAGATCGTCGTGAACGGCACCGCGATGCCCTGCCCCGCCGCCACGCCCAGGCGCGCCGCGTCGGCCTGAGGGCCGAGTGACATCGAACATGGCGTGTTCTCGCCGTGCTGGCTGACGATGCCCACCATCGGCTTGCCGAAGTCGTCGTCGCTGATGCCGACGGCGCGCAGGAAGGCGCGGTGCGGCGTGCGGTCCAGGCCTTCGGTGATGAGGCTCGAGCGCAGTTTGGGTCGGGGTTCGGTCATGCAGGTTCCAGGCAGGTGTGGATCAGGGCGTCGATGGAAGGGTCGCGCCGCAGGCCGAGCGTCTGGGCGCGGTCGAATGAACATTCAAGTGGCCAGCGGCCGAACTGCGCTTCGATGGCCGGGTCTGCGCGGTATGTCACCCGGCGCGGCGCGGCAGCGTCGATGCGGCCGAGTGCTGCCACGATATCGCGCAGCCGCACCGCCAACGCAGGTGCCGTGAGCGCACGTTGTGCGCCGAGCACAGGCGGCTCCAGCTCGGCCAGCTGCAGCAGGTTCGCAACCGTGCAGCGCAGCGATGCGACCCACACGCTCGCGTCCGGGCCGACCGGGCAGACGCAGTCGCGCCCGGCGAGCGGCTCGCGAATCACGTCGCTGCTGAACGCCGACAAGGCACCGTTGTGCAGCGCAGGGCGCAACAGCACGCCGCTCAGGCGCAGCGCGCGGCCGTCGATGAAACCGCGCCGCGTGTAGTCGTCGATCAGCAGTTCAATCGCGCGCTTGTGCGTGCCGTAGCTGAGCGTCGGGCAAGGAGCGGTCGCATCGTCGATGCGCTCAGGCAGCGGAGTGCCGAACACGGCGATCGAACTCGAATAGACGAAGCGCACCAAAGGCCCGCCGTGTTCGACCTGCGCTCGGCAGTGTTCGAACAACGCGAGCGTGGCATCGAGGTTGATGCGCTTGCCGAGCGCGAAGTCGGCTTCGGCGCGGCCGCTCACGATGCCGGCCAGGTGGAACAGGCGGTGCACCGGCTGTGCAAACAGTTGTTCGATGAGCACCGGGTCCGCGATGTCGCCGCGGATCCGGGTTGCAGGCGACGGCACGAATCCGCGACCCTCGACCCCGGCCAGCGAAGCGTGGTCGGTGAGGCACAGTTCAGCGGCCGGCCGGGTTGCCCGACCCGGGCGCACCTGCCACGCGCGGCTCAGCGCCTGGCCGATGAAACCAGCCGCTCCGGTGATCACGGTGCGTGGTGCGCAATCCATGCCCGACAGTGTGCACGAAGCCCTTGCGTGGGCAGTGCGCGGCGCCCTGCGGCATCATGCGACCCATGACCCCCCTTTCCATCCTCGACCTCGCCCCCATCGTCGAAGGCAGCGACGCCGCGCAGGCGCTGCAACACAGCCTGGACCTGGCGCAGCACGCCGAAACCTGGGGCTACCGGCGCTACTGGGTCGCCGAACATCACAACATGGACGGCGTCGCGAGTTCGGCCACCGCGGTGCTGGTCGGCCACAACGCCGGCGGCACGAAGACCATCCGCGTCGGCTCGGGCGGCGTGATGCTGCCCAATCATGCGCCGCTCGTGATTGCAGAACAGTTCGGCACGCTGGCCACGCTTTACCCGGGGCGCATCGACCTGGGCCTGGGCCGCGCGCCGGGTACCGACCGTCTGACGATGCACGCGCTGAGGCGCAGCCTGAGCGGCAACGACGAAGAAGGGTTTCCGCGAGACGTGCTCGAATTGCAAGGCTATCTGGGCGACGGTGCACCGGACCAGCCGGTGCGCGCGATTCCCGGCATCGGCACGAAGGTGCCGATCTGGCTGCTCGGATCCAGCCTGTACAGCGCGCAGCTCGCGGCGTATCTGGGTTTGCCATTCGCGTTCGCCTCACACTTCGCGCCCGACCTGCTGCTGCAGGCGCTCGACGTCTATCGCGCCGGCTACAAGCCGTCCGCGCGCTGGCCGAAGCCACACGCAATGGTCGGCGTGAACGTGGTCTGCGCCGACACCGACGACGCGGCGGCGTGGCACTTCACGTCGATCCAGCAGCGTTTCCTCGGCATGCAGCGCGGCCGGCGTGGGCCGCTACCCAAGCCCATCACGCCCGCCGAGATGGAAGCGCTCTGGAGCCCGCACGAAAAAGCCGGCGTGCAGCGCATGCTCGCCGCCGCCGCGGTGGGTTCGCCCGCCAGCGTTGCGCGGCAACTCGACTCGATCGTCGAGCAGACAGTGGCCGACGAATTGATCGTCGCCGGCGCGATCCACGACCATGCGGCGCGCTTGCGTTCGTATGAACTGCTGGCCGAATGCCGGGGATTGCGCGTGATGGAAAGTCTGTAGGCCTGCACCCGGGCTCGCATGCCAGAATGAAATCATCCACCGGCCTGCTGCGGCTGGCGCTTGTCTTACTCCAGGAGAGCCCGTGATCACCATCAGAACCGCCATCGGCCTGCTCTTTGCCGGGCTTGTGCTGTCGTTCAGCGCCAACGCGCAGAACCTCTCGATCGCCACCGGCGGCACCGGCGGGGTGTACTACCCGCTCGGTGGTGGCATCGCGGCCGTGCTGTCGAAACACGTTCCCGGCATGCAGGCCACTGCCGAAGTCACCGGTGGCTCGGTCGACAACCTCAAGCTGATCGGCAGTGGCAAGCCCTACATCGGCTTCAGCATGACCGA
>JANNKS010000194.1:0-3697 GCA_031396425.1 Rhizobacter sp.
TGCAGGAGATCGACCGGCTGGACATCTTGCCAGCAGCAGAGCGCCACAAGCTGCTGGTGGAGTGGAACGACACGGCGGTCGAGTACCCCGACAACAAATGCGTGCACGAACTGTTTGAAGCGCAGGCGGCCCTGCAGCCCAACGCCATCGCCGTCAAGCAGGGTGAGCGGCAGATGAGCTACGGCGAGCTCAATGCGAAGGCCAACCAGCTGGCGCACCGGCTGCGCAAGTTGGGCGTCAAACCCGACGAGCGGGTGGCGATTCTGGTCGAGCGCAGTGTGGAGATGGTGGTTGCGCTGCTGGCCACGCTCAAGGCGGGTGGGGCGTATGTGCCGCTGGATCCGGCGTATCCGGCGCAGCGGCTGGCGTACATGCTTGACGACGCTGCGCCGAAGGTCATCCTCAAGCAAGGAAGACTTTGGGACCGCGTGAAGCCGGGCTGGAGCGAAGAGCAAGCGGCGCGTTTGCGCAGCGCCCAGGTTCTCGATCTCGAGGGCGACTCCGGAGCATGGGCGTCCGAATCAGTTCACGACTTTGCTTCAGGCGAAGTGGCATTGACGCCGCACGATCTGGGCTATGTGATCTACACCTCGGGTTCGACCGGCAATCCAAAAGCCGCCGAGGTGACCCAAGCCGGCATGCGCAATGTCGTCGCCTGGTATGTCGACGACATCGGTCTGAACCCCGACGATGCCTTGTTGCTTGTGACGTCGTACAGCTTCGACCTGACCCAGAAAAACATCTATGGCCCGCTCGTCGTGGGCGCCACATTGCACCTGGCCGAAGAACCGTTCGACCCTGGCTTGATTCTGGGTCAGATTCGGCGCGAGCGAATCAGCACATTCAATTTGACGCCTAGTGCGTTTCACCTGCTCGTCGACTCGGACGAGGAGCGGGTTTTGAGCGGCATGCGCCGCATCGTGCTGGGCGGTGAACCGATACAGGTCGCCCAGCTCATGAAGATGCAGGCGCCGCGTCCGGAGTTCGTCAACGGCTACGGACCGACCGAATGCAGCGGCGTCGTTGCCAGCTACCGCTTGCTCGCAGAGCTCGATCGGTACCCCACTGATTCGGTTCCGCTCGGCAAGCCGATCCGCAATCTGAGACTCTATGTGCTGGACCCGCATGAACAGCCCGTTCCGGTCGGTGCTCGTGGTGAGGTCTACATCGGCGGGCTTGGCGTTGGGCGCGGTTATCGCAATCGGTCTGACCTGACTGCGCAACGCTTCGTACCAGACCCCTTCGGCACTGCGCCCGGCTCCCGGATGTACAAAACGGGCGATGTCGCCCGCTACTTGCACGATGGCAATATCGAGTTCCTCGGGCGCAGCGACTTTCAGGTCAAGATTCGCGGCTTCCGCATCGAGCTCGGCGAAATCGAAGCGAAGCTGTTGGCTTGTGCGGGTGTGCGCGAGGCGGTGGTGCTGGCCCGTGAGGACGGCCCCGGCGAGAAACGGCTGGTGGCGTACTTCACCGTCCTTACGACATCTGCGGATGACGCGCAAGAGCACGGCGCATCGGGTCTGAGCGCCGAAACGCTGCGAGAGCAACTCGCTGCCCAGTTGCCCGACCACATGGTGCCGGCTGCCTTTGTCGTCTTGCCCACCCTGCCGCTCACGCCGAACGGCAAGGTGGATCGCAAGGCGCTACCGGCTCCGGAAGCGGATGCCTATGCGAGCAAGGCGTTCGAGGCGCCGGTGGGTGAGATCGAGACCACGCTGGCGCGCATCTGGGCCGAGGTGCTGGGCTTGGCGAACATCGGCCGCCGCGACAACTTCTTTGAACTCGGCGGCCATTCTCTGTTGGCGACCCAGGTGGTTTCGCGCATTCGGCGCGACTGGGGCATCGTGCTGTCGGTTCGCGCGATCTTCGAACAGCCCAGTCTGCAGGGCCTGGCTTCGCGCTTGCGCACCGAGCTGAACAGCGGCGTCGAGCCACCCACTGAGGTGGTGCCAGTCAAACGCATTGAAGCGCGTGCCGATGTGCCGCTGCCCACGTCGTTTTCGCAGCGTCGCATGTGGCTGGTGCAGCAACTCAACCCCAGGACGACGGCGTACAACATCTCCCTGTCGCTGCGTCTTGAAGGCGCGCTGGACGCCGATGCGCTGATCGATGCGCTGCACATCGTGGCGCAGCGGCACGAGGCGTTTCGCACGCGCTTCGTGGCCGTTGACGGTGAGCCGATGCAGTGGATCGCGCGTGAACTGCCGGTGCGCGTCGAGCGCATCGATCTGCGCGGTGCACCGCAAGACGAGCGAGAACGGCTGGCGCGCCAGCGCGTCGGCGAGATCGTCGCGCAGCCCTACGACCTTTCCGTGGCCGGCCTGCACCGCCTGGCCTTGCTTGAACTCGACGATCGTGCCCATGTATTGCTCTGGACCATGCACCACGCCATCGGCGACCAGTGGTCGTTCGGCATATTGCTGCGCGAGCTTCGGCAGGTGTATGGGGCGTTGGTGAATGGGATTTCGCCCGCACTTCCTTCACTCGATCTGGACTATTCCGACTACGCGGCGTGGCAACGCGAACAGGCCTCATCGGTGGCGAGCCAGCAGCAGTTGGCCTATTGGCGCGCGCGCCTGACGGGCGTGAAACCGCTGGCGTTGCCCACCGACTTCCCGCGGTACGGCCCTCTCGAAGGGCGGGGTGGGAGCGTGCACGTACGCCTGCAGCCGGCGCTGGTCGAGCGTTTGAAGAAATTCGGTCGCAGCCATGGTGCCACGCCGTTCATGGTGCTGCTCGGGTGCTTCAAGTTGTTGATGGCCCGCATCAGCGGCCAGCACGACATTGCAGTGGCCACGCCGATCGCCAACCGTCTGGGGGTGCATTCCGAGTCGCTGGTCGGAACGCTGGTCAATACCCTCGTGATGCGCGGCGATCTGTCGGGTACGCCGACGTATGCGGACCTGCTCAAGCAGGTGCAGGAGACGGCGCTTCAGGCCTATGCCCACCAGGAGACTTCGTTCGAACAACTGGTGGAGGCGCTGGACCTGCCGCGCGACGTTCTGCGCGCGCCGCTCGCGCAGGTGATGTTCAACGTGGTGAACGCGCCGTTCACATTGAACCACTTCGCCGGGCTGAAGCTTGAATCGTTCGAGTTCGAACGATTAGCGGCGCAGTTCGAATTGTCGATCGGCGTGGATCTGGATGCGTTCGGAGAAGTGCACCTGAGTTACGCGAGCGAACTGTTCACCCCCGCCACCGCGAAGCGTTTGCTGGGCAGCTTCATGACACTGGTCGACGGCGTGCTGGCCAACCCGAACCGGCGCATCGGTGACTACGATTTGCTGGGCGATGCTCAGCGTCTTGAACTGGCCGCGTGGAACAACACCAGCAGCGCGTGCAGCCCGCATCGCAATCTGGCCGAATTGCTTGGCGCCCGGGCGGCGGCCTGGGGCGCCAGGGCTGCGCTGCGGGATCATCAGACCAGCCTGAGCTACGCCAGGCTCGAAGCCGACAGCAACCGCCTGGCGCGTGTGCTGCGCGCACGTGGCGTTTCCAGAGGCGCACTCGTGGGGCTGTGCGTGGAGCGAAGTGCCGCGATGGTGGTGGCGCAACTCGCCATTCTGAAAGCCGGTGCCCATAGGCCATGCTGCGCGGGCGGTTCTGGAAGAAGCCGGGTTTGACGCGGAGGACGAAGTGATCCTGCGCCGGATCAACACGGTTGACGGTCGCAAGACGGCTTGGGTCAACGGTC
>JANNKS010000325.1:0-6854 GCA_031396425.1 Rhizobacter sp.
GAACAACACCGGCTTGACCGCATCGGCCGTGATTTCGTTCACTTGGACCGACTGCGGAAAATACCAACCGCGCGGAAACATGTCCATCTCGAACGGCGCTTCGCCCCGCCACAGGCTGCGATCCGGGCGATAACGCACGTCGCGAAAGGTGTCGTAGTCCATACGCGCCCAGGTGTCGGCCACCGGCGCGGTTTCGGCAGCCGTGAGCGCGGGCGCGGGGTGGCGCAGGCAGAACGACGATGCCATGCACTTGGCAATGGCATCCACATCGTCGAGCGAAAACGCGGCCGGCGCTGCCGCGGCCGCCAGGCTCAACCACACCGAGCCCAGCAGCGCCACGCCCATGCTGCGCGCCCGGCTCGCACCGTGCGATACGGCGGCCGTTGACGACAGGAGCAAGGCACTGGAAGACACACGCATGTCAGGTCAAACCATCAAAGCAAAGGATCCCAAGGAAGGGCGGTACGCCTGAGCGGACCGAGCCACCCCAACGCGCGCGACTGACACGCGGTTGGCAATGAATTGGATTGTCAGTAAACACTTCAATCAGTGAAAGCGATAATCGAAAAAGGTGTGACCAAGACGCTCACGTCTATTGACACGCCATAAATCTTGGTGTAGCAAATTCATGGCCTCGCCCATGCGCGACAATCGCGGCCTTCGCCACCCGGCGTGTCCCACCCTCTTACCGAGCCAGCTTCCATGAGCCTCCAATGCGGCATCGTCGGCCTGCCCAACGTCGGCAAGTCGACCCTCTTCAACGCCCTCACCAAGGCCGGCATCGCCGCCGAGAACTACCCGTTCTGCACCATCGAACCGAACGTCGGCGTCGTGGAACTGCCCGACCCGCGTCTGGCCACGCTGGCCGAGATCGTGCAGCCCGAACGGGTGGTGCCGGCCATTGTCGAATTTGTGGATATCGCGGGCCTGGTGGCGGGCGCTTCCACAGGCGAAGGCCTGGGCAACCAGTTTCTCTCGCACATCCGCGAAACCGACGCGATCGTCAACGTGGTGCGCTGCTTCGAAGACGACAATGTGATCCACGTGGCCGGCAAGGTGGATCCGATCTCCGACATCGAAGTCATCCAGACCGAACTCTGCCTGGCCGACCTCGCCACCGTGGAGAAGAGCCTGGCGCGCTACACCAAGGTGGCCAAGTCGGGCAACGACAAGGAGGCGCAGCGCCTGGTCGACGTGCTGCTCAAGTGCCAGAAGGCACTGGACGATGCCAAGCCGGTGCGCGGCATCGCGTTCAGCAAGGAAGAACTCGCGGTGCTCAAGCCGCTGTGCCTGATCACGGCGAAGCCGGCGATGTTTGTCGGCAACGTCGACGAACGTGGCTTCGAGAACAACCCGCTGCTCGACAAGTTGCGCGGCTACGCCGACGCGCAGAAAGCACCGGTGGTGGCGATCTGCGCCAAGACAGAAGCCGAACTGGCCGACATGGACGATGCCGACCGGCTGATGTTCCTGCAGGAAATGGGGCAGACCGAGCCGGGGTTGAACCGCTTGATCCGCGCCGCCTTCAAGTTGCTGGGCCTGCAGACCTACTTCACCGCGGGGGTCAAGGAGGTGCGCGCCTGGACCATCCACACCGGTGACACCGCGCCGCAGGCGGCCGGCGTGATCCACACCGACTTCGAGCGCGGCTTCATCCGCGCCCAGACCATCGCCTACGATGATTTCCTCGCCTACAAGGGCGAACAAGGCGCCAAGGATGCCGGCAAGATGCGAGCCGAAGGCAAGGATTACGTGGTCAAGGACGGCGACGTGCTGAACTTCCTGTTCAATGTCTAAGTCTGTTCGGCGCCGGGGCTACCTCAGTTCGCTTCGCCTCGGCATTGAAGTGAGCAAACGCCTTCATACTGGGCCAGTAGAATCAATATATCTTGTAGCCAGTGAAGTACATCACGCGGCATGGAGATGGCGCACCGTGCATCAGCACTCTCAACCGGCGAGTGCTAAAATTTCTGGAACCAAAGTGCAGTCCACGCCTCTGACGCCACCATGAACATGCCCACTGCCACTGCTCTCACCGTCCGTGACCCCTGGGGTCTGGTGCCCTCGCTGGGCAACCTCGACGCCTACATCTCGGCCGTCAACCGCATTCCGATGCT
This sequence comes from Rhizobacter sp., assembly GCA_031396425.1. GTDB lineage: Bacteria > Pseudomonadota > Gammaproteobacteria > Burkholderiales > Burkholderiaceae_C > JAEMQF01. The sequence goes on from JANNKS010000325.1 coordinate 2,118, forward strand.
CACGCTGGAGCAGGAAGTCGCCTTCGCCACCCGGCTGCGCAGCCAGGGCGATCTGGACGCCGCCGGAAAGCTGGTGCTGTCACACCTGCGGCTCGTCGTCTCGATCTCGCGCCAGTACCTCGGCTACGGCCTGCCACATGGTGACCTGATCCAGGAAGGCAACGTCGGCCTGATGAAGGCGGTGAAACGTTTCGACCCCACCCAGGGCGTGCGGCTGGTCAGCTACGCGATGCACTGGATCAAGGCCGAGATGCATGAGTACATCCTGAAGAACTGGCGCATGGTCAAGGTGGCGACCACCAAAGCGCAGCGCAAGCTGTTCTTCAACCTGCGCTCGATGAAGCAGGGCATGAAAGACGACGCGCTGGACGCTGACACACATCGCTCGACGCTGACGCGCAGCGAGGTGCAGACGCTGGCCAAACGCCTGAACGTGAAGCAGGAAGAAGTGCTCGAGATGGAAACGCGCCTGTCGGGTGGCGACGTCGCGCTGGAGCCGCAATCCGACGACGGTGAAGAAGCCTTTGCTCCGATCGCCTACCTGGCAGACGAAACCAGCGAGCCCACCCAGCTGCTCGAAGCACGTGCGCGCGATTGGCTGGCGGGCGATGGCATCACGCTCGCTCTCGATTCGCTCGATGCGCGCAGCCGTCGCATCGTTGAAGAGCGCTGGCTGAAGGTCAACGACGACAGCTCGGGCGGCATGACGCTGCACGAGTTGGCGGCCGAGTACAACGTCAGTGCCGAACGAATCCGCCAGATCGAAGTGGCGGCGATGAAGAAGATGCGCAAGGCGCTCGCCGAAGCGGCCTGAGCGTATCAGGGCGACGCCAGCCCGCATCACAGACACGGGCTCGCCTTGCAGGCCGCGCCCGCGCAGAGCTCGGGCCCTTCGCCAGGCACAAACAGTCCTCAGGACTGTTTGAGTCCGGGCTCAGCCCTCTGCGAGCAGCGTTTTCAGGTCGGCCGTGAGCGCTTCGACGCCACTGCCGTAACGCACGAACAAGCGCACCTTGCCCTTCGCGTCGAACACGAACGATCCGGCAGTGTGGTCGACCGTGTAGCTGCCTTCCGTCTTGCCGGGCGTCAGGGCGTAGAACACCTTGAACTCCTTCGCGGCCGCCTTGGTCTGCTCCGTTGTGCCACGCAGAGCCACGAAGTTCGGGTCGAAACTGGCCATGTAGTTCTTCAGGATGTCCTGCGTGTCGCGCTGCGGGTCAACCGTGACGAAGATGCCCTGCACCCGGTCGCCATCCTTGCCCAGCGCCTTCTTAATCTGCGCCAGCTCGACCATGGTGGCCGGGCAGACATCCGGGCATTGGGTGTACCCGAAGAACACGACGGTGACCTTGCCTTTGAACTGCTCCAGCGTGCGCGCCTGGCCATGCTGGTCGGTCAGCGTCAGGCTGCGCGCGTATTCCGCGCCCGTGATGTCGATGCCCCGGAACGCGGCTTTCGGGCCGCTTCCGACCGGCTTGTCACAACCCGTCAGCACAGCGAGGGCCGCGACCAGCAAGATTCGACGGGCTTGTTTCATGGGGTGGGTTCGCTACAGCAACGCGCCGAGGTAGTGGTCCACCAGCAGTGCCGCGAACAGCAAGGACAGGTGAAGGATGGAAAAACGAAACGTCTTGCGCGCCAGCGCGTCGGAATAGCGGCGCCAGAGCTTCCAGGCGTAGCCCGTGAAGGCGGCACCCAGCGCCACCGCACAGGCGAGGTAGAACATGCCGCTCATGCCGGAAACATATGGCAGCAGCGTCGCCGCAAAAAGCACCAGCGTGTACAGCAGCACGTGCAACCGGGTGAATTCGGAGCCATGCGTGACCGGCAGCATCGGCAAGCCCGAACGCCGGTAGTCTTCGGTGCGGTACAGCGCCAGGGCCCAGAAGTGGGGTGGTGTCCAGAGGAAGATGATCAGGCACATGATCAGTGCTTCCGGGCCGACTTCGCCGCGAATCGCTGCCCAGCCGAGCACGGGCGGCATTGCGCCTGATGCCCCGCCGATGACGATGTTCTGCGGCGTCAAGGGCTTGAGCACCAGGGTGTAGATGACCGCGTAACCGACGAACGTGGCCAGCGTCAACCACATCGTGAGCGGATTGACCGCGAAGTACAGCAAGGCGCCGCCGGCAGCGCAGAGCAGCGTCGAGAACAGCAGCGTCTGCAGGCTGGTGAGTTGCCCGGTCGCGCTGGGCCTCCAGGCGGTGCGCGCCATCTTCGCGTCGATGCCTTGTTCGACGAGGCAATTGAACGCCGCCGCTGCCGCCGCGACCAGCCAGATGCCCAGCGTGGCGGCCAGCGCAAGGCGCCAATCGGGCCAGCCGGGCACCGCCATCAGCATGCCGATCACGGCGCAGAACACGATCAGCTGAACCACGCGCGGTTTAGTCAACGCGTAGTACTGCCGCAGCCGCGACGGCAGGGACGCAACTACAGCAGGAACGGGGCGGGCGAGGGTTTCAGACATGGCGGGCGGCGAGACTGCGATTCTACGAACTCGCCCGGACGCTCTCTGGGCCGACCTCATTCATTGCAGTGCCAGGATGGGCCTGTCCCGATCGAACCAACAGCACGGTGAGCAAGACCACCAACGCGGCCGCACCCCCGGTGTGGGCCACCGCGCCGAGCAGAGGCCAGTCCAGCAACACGTTGCTCAAACCGCTGGCCAATTGCCAAACCGCCACACCCGCGAAGGCCAAAGCCCAACGCCTGGATTCGGTGCCGCCTAGCGCCGCAAAGCACCAGGACAAGCCGGCCAGGGCCAACAACACGATATAGGCCATCAGTCGGTGCACGTAGTGGATCGCGGTCAACGCGGCGAATGGCAGGTAGCCGCCGCCCGCAGCCACCCCCAGTTCACGCCGCAGATGAAAGCCTTGCGCAAAATCCATCGTCGGCCACCATTCGCCCTGGCAGCGCGGAAAGTCGGAGCAGGCCAGCACCGCATAGTTTGTGCTGACCCAGCCGCCCAGCGCGATCTGGACCGCACTGAGCAGTGCCACCGCCATCGCAGCCCGCCGCAGCAGTGGCGACAGCACCAGGCGCGGCGCACCGAAGGACTGACTCTGCACCGCAAGCAAGGCCAGCAGCACCATGCCGCCGAGCAGATGCAAGGTGACGATCGCCGGATACAGCTTCATCGTCACCGTCAACGCGCCGAAGGCGCCTTGCACGCACACCCAGACCAGCGTCACCGTCGCCCACCAGGGCGATATCCCGCGGTCTCGCCGGCGCGCGCCCAACCAGGCTGCCACCGCGAGCACGAGGATCAGCACGCCCACGGCTGAAGCGAGGTAGCGGTGAATCATCTCGATCCATGCCTTGCCATGCGTCACAGGGCCGCTGGGCAGGGCCTGCTGCGCCGCTTCGATCTGGGCAACCGCACCCACCGGGCTTCCGTGGCCATAACAACCCGGCCAGTCGGGGCAGCCCAGGCCCGAATCGGTCAGTCGGGTGAACGCGCCGAACAGCACCAGATCGAAAGTGAGGAACAGCGCCATGTAGATCAGCGCGCGCTGCCGCGTCTGCGGCTGCGCGCCACGATGGCGCAGCCAGACCCAGGCGAGCGGCCCCAGGGCGATCACACCGCCCAGCAGGGCCAGGCGGATCAACGGCGTGAAATCGTAGGTCAGCGCGGCGTCCATGGATTGATCGTGCTGCCCGAGCGCAGCCCGGGCTCGGCGACATCGGGCGATGAAATGGTCATCTCCAAGCTCACCGACCGGGCGTGTCCCAAGCTGCCGACGCGCGCAGCAACTTCTCCAGGTCGCGCTTGAGTCGCGCCGGTTCGGGGTTGGCGGGGGCGCGCATCATCAGGTTGCCGAGGGGGTCGACGATGTAGAGGTGCGGCTCGGCCTTGCGCTCGCCGCCGGGCTCCAGCCATCGGCCCAACGAAGCCGCAGGAACACGCAGCACCAGCGCAGGCGTTCCCGCCTCGATCGCCTGCAAGGTGCGAGGAGCAGGTGTTTCCGAGTCGAGGATCAGCCAGACCTTGTCGACCCGATCCTTGTCGCGGCCGACCGCCTCACGCAACTGGCGCTGCAGCCAGAGCTGGCGCTCACAGGTCTCGTCGCAGGCGCCGCCGGCCACCACCAGCAGCAGCCACTGGCCGCGCAGGCTCTGCGCCGCAACGCCGCGCCCATTCAGGTCATTGAGCGACAGATCGACCGGCATCGGCCGCTGCGGCTGGATCAGTTCGCTGTAGTTGGTACGTCCCTCGGGCCGAATCACGTAGTAGGTGAGGTAGGAGGCGATCACCGGCAACGCACACACGAGCAGCACCAACAGCATCTTGAGGCGCCCTGCGGCGGTGCGCCGCGCCTCGTTGTCCAGGGTCGATGACGGCAACGAATGCACCGTCAGTCGCAGCGGAGAATCTTCAGTGGGCATGGCGCAGACGCGGTCGGATGATTTGGAACCAGAGATAGAGGCCAGTCACCAGTGCGGCGAGTGCAAACCACTGTGCGGCATAACCATGGTGCTTGTGAACATCGATCGCCGGCGGCGGCCACTGTCGCATCAAGCCATCGCCCGCCATCGCGGGTGAATCGACTTGCAGAACCGACAGCGGCAGCAGCGCAACGCCGGCCTCGCGTGCATAGTCGACCATGTCCAGATTCTGCCGGATCGGCCCGCCGGCCGGGCCGGCAAACTCGAACAACCGTGAGGGCGGTGCGGCGACCCTGCCCACCACTTCAACCTCGCCGTCAACCGTCAGATAAGGCGGCACCAGCGTGC
>JANNKS010000349.1:0-8297 GCA_031396425.1 Rhizobacter sp.
CGTGTGCCGCGGACCGGCCCGTGGAACACTTCACGTGCATGACAGGGCCCAGCGCGTTTTCCACCCCACTCGGCGCCCCCGACCCCACCGCGGCCGCCGTATGGCTGCCCAGGCCGCGCGTGCCCATCACGATGAGGTCGCAGCCGAGTTCCTGCGCGACCTGCGCAATCGTCGCCCCGGGTGAACCGACGCGCTGATGTTCCGTGAAGCCGATGCCCAGCTCGGCGAGCAGCGCGCGCGCTGGAGCGAGCGCGGCGTCGCTGCGCTCGTGATGGTATTCATCGAGGGTCTTTGAAGCGACGAAGGAAGCGACATCCCCAGAGACCGGCCGCTGCACGTTGAGCAGATGAACGGCCATCGAGCCGGGTTCGCGCAAGGCGTTGCGAAGCGCCACCACATGCTGCACCGCACGCAGCGCGGTGGCCGAACCATCGACCGCGAGCAAAACGCGCTGCACGGCACCTGCCACCGCGTGCGGCGCCGCCGCGGCCACCGCCGGCAACTCCCGGCTTGCACGTGCCGCCAGCCACTTGCCCATCGCCAGGACCAGCAGCGCACCACCGAGCCCCGCCCCATAGCGCAGGAGATCGCTCGCCGGGAGCTTCGGCAGTTGCGGCAGAACCTCCGGATTGAGGAGTGCGGGATCGGTCACCGCCATCGTTCCAGCGATCCATCCCAGCAGCATGCCACCCAGCGTGATGATGATCGGCAGCTTGTCCATCAGCTTGATGACGAACTGGCTTCCCCACATGATGATCGGGATGCTGACCAGGATCCCGAAGACCACCAGCGCCATCGTGTGGTCGCCGCCGGCCGCTTCGGCCGCCCCGGCGATGGCGATCACGTTGTCCAGGCTCATCACGAAATCCGCAATGATGACCGTCTTGACCGCGGACCAGAGTCGGTCGCCTGCGGCGATCTCCGCATGACCTTCGCCGTGTTCTGGCATCAGCAGTTTCACGCCGATCCAGAGCAGCAGCCCGGCTCCGAACAGCTTCAGCAGCGGGATCGCGAGCAGTTGCAAGGCGAAGAAGATGAGGCCAATGCGCAACACCACCGCACCGGCCGTGCCCCACAGAATGCCTTGCGCGCGTTGCTTGGGCGGCAACTTGCGGCAAGCGAGGGCAATCACAACAGCGTTGTCGCCACCCAACAGGATGTCGATCATGATGATCTGACCCACTGCGACCCAAAACTGGGTCGACATCAACATATCCATATTTCACGTCCTCGAAACCCCAGCGCAACGGGTCTGCAACCGGCCACTTTCGCGCTGTTTCGACCTGCCTCGCGACAGCGCCGGCGCTGCAGTGTAGCGATAGGCCAGCGAGACCAGGCTGCGCACGCACCGTCTCGACCGCGCCCGCCACCGCCTGCGGACTGCGTCGCGCGAACTGCGTGAGAATCGTGTTGCGTTCGCAAACCCATGGACCTCAAGCAACTCGAGTACTACGTGCAGGTCGCCGAACTCGGCGGCTTCACGCGCGCTGCCAACGTGCTCGGCATTGCCCAGCCCGCCCTGAGCCGGCAGGTGCGCGCACTCGAGGTCGAGTTGCGCCACACGCTGCTCGAGCGCAATGGTCGCGGCGTCACGCTCACCGAAGCCGGCAAACGCTTGCTGGCGCACGGCCGCGCCATCCTGCAGCAGGTCGAGCGCGCCCGGCTCGACCTGGAAGACCACCGCGGCGTGGCGACCGGGCGGCTCGTGATCGGTTTGCCGCCCAGCGTCAGCCGTTCGCTGACGACTCCGCTCGTCGCCGCGTTCCGCGAGCGCTTTCCGAAGGCGACGCTGAGCGTCGTTGAAGGCCTGTCCAGCTACGTGCTGGAGTGGCTGACGCTCGGCCGGGTCGACTGCGCGGTCGTCTACAACGTGGCGCCGTCCGCGGCGATCGACCTGGTGCCGGTGCTGGACGAGCCGCTTTACCTGGTGGGTGCGCGGCGCCCGCCGAAGCCGGGCCGCCTGAGCGCCTTGCTCGGCCCGCGCGTCACCTTGGCCTCAGTCGCCAGACAGCCGCTGGTGATCCCGAGCCGGCCGCATTCGGTGCGCATGCTGCTTGAATCGGCGCTCGCCAAACAGGGCCTGAAGGCCCAGGTGGCGCTGGAAATCGAGAGCGTCCCGGCGATGCTGGACCTGATTCAATCCAGCGGGCTGAAAGCCGTCCTTGCGCTGAATGCAGTCCAGTCGAGCGGCCGGCAGGCCGAGTTCGAGGCCCGCCCGATCAGTGCGCCCAGACTCGCCACCACGCTGTGGATCGCCACGTCGGCGCAACGGCCCAGCGGCCCACTGATCGAGCAGTCGGCCGCGCTGCTGAAAGAGCTGCTGCTGCGCGAACGGGCCTGACCCCCTCCCGCTGGCCGCCGTCGGACGTGCATTCGGCACGGGCCACTGCCCAGCAGGCCGCTGCACCCCTCGGGCCGGGGGCTCGCAGCGCCACTGCCTTCTGCCACGATGCCATCTGTTCGGACTGCGACGGCCATTGGCCGCGCCGCTGAGGTTTCGCAGGGTGGGAGGAAAAAATGGAGAAGACGTGGTTTCTCGAGACCGTGGCCGCCGATGGCTCGCACGTCAGCTATGAGCTGAACGCGATGCCGTACTGTGTCGGGCGCGACACCGGCAATGAACTGGTCGTGCCGGCGCTGGGCCTGAGCCGCCGCCACGCCGAGCTGACGCGCGACGCCACGGGCGCGTTGCGCCTGACCGACCTCGACAGCCTGAACGGCACCTTTGTGAACCGAAACCGCGTCAGCGGCTCGTGCACGCTGGCTGAGAACGACGTGATTCATTTCGGCAATGCCGAGTTCCGGCTCGGCATCAAAGTGCAAACTGCGCACGTCGAGCCGGTCATGGACTGCGAGCGCACGATGCTGGTTCCGGCCGGCAAGGCATTGAGTGAACATTTCGTGCCCCAGGAACGCCAGTTCAAGGAGTTGCTGGGCGGCAAAGGGCTGTCGGCAGCGGTACAGCCGATCGTCGATGCGCGCGGCGGCAAACTCTTCGCCTACGAATTGCTCGGGCGCAGCACTCACCCCGACCTGCCGCGCTCGCCGATCCACCTCTTCAACCTCGCGATGCTGCTCGACCGCGAGGCCGAATTGAGCCAGGCGTTCCGCGAGCACGGCATCCGTTCGCTGGCCTCGCAAATGAAGGGTGCGACGGTGTTCGTCAACTCGCATCCGAAGGAAACCTTCGAAGCGGGCTTCCTCGACACGCTCGTGAAGCTGCGCGCCGAGCCAGGCGCGCCCGACCTGGTCATCGAAGTTCACGAAACCGCCGTGATGGAAGTAGAGCGCATGCGCGAACTCGCAGCGCAGCTGAAAGACATCGGCGTGCGCTTCGCCTACGACGACTTCGGCGCCGGCCAGGCCCGTCTGAACGAAATCGGCGAAGTGCCGGCGCATTTCGTCAAGTTCGACATGGGCCTGATCCGCGGCATCCACACCGCCAGCGACCGCAAACGCCGCGTCGTCGGCGACCTGGTGCGCCTGGTGCTGGACCTGGGCTCAGTGGCCCTGGCCGAAGGCGTGGAGGTCGAAGAAGAGGCCGAGGTCTGCCGCGAGATGGGCTTCCAGCTGATCCAGGGCTACCTGACGGGCAAGCCGGTGGCGGTGCATGCGATGTAGCGGCACATCCCAGGTGCTGCGCCGCAGCCCCTGGGAAATGGGTGATCACACGCCGGCACGCCGCTGCGCCGAGTTCGCGGGCAACGCGGCTCACTAGAATCGCGCCGGCCCAAGCCGCCCGACCGCGGCACGAACAGGAGTCGGCAATGATCAAGGCTGTGCAGCGATTCTCTATGGCGCGAGCCATGGTGGCCATGCTTGGATTGGCGTGCGCCAACGGCTTGAGTTTGGCGCAGCCTGCCAAATCGGCAGCGGCAAGTCAATCGGCGACGCTCCCGGATCAATGTGCGGCACTCTATGCGCCGGGCTGGAAGCCCCTGCCCGGCCGGCACATGGCCGCTGTCCCGAGCGTTCCGCGCCCCGCTCGGGGGGTGCCAATCGTCGATTCCGTGCACGGCAGCTGCGTGGTGCGGGCCACGGATCATCAAGCCGATGCGGGCAAGGGGTTCCTGCGCAACGACTATTCGCGGCGGCAGGCGTTCAACGCCGACAGTTCCCGCTACTTCGCATTCGCGGAAGACGGCACCTGGCACCTCTTTGACTCCAACAGCGCACGCCACCTCGGCAAATTGCAGGGTCTTGCCGGGGACGCCGAGCCGCAGTGGCACCCGACGAACCCCGCGCTTCTGGTCTACCTGCCCAACAACGGTGTGGGCATGACGATGCACGAGATCAACGTCGACACGGGCATCAGCCGGAAGATTGCCGACTTTCGGCAACGCGTCGGCGAGCTTTGGCCGGATGCCCAAAGCGTCTGGACCAAGTCCGAGGGGTCACCCTCGGCGGACCACCGCTACTGGGCCTTTCAGGTCGACAGCTCACAGTGGCAAGGCTTGGGGCTGTTCACCTACGACCTGAAAGAAGACAAGATCATCTCGACGTTCGATCTGCGCAAGAACGCAAAGGGTCGCCCCGACCACCTCAGCATGAGCCCGAGCGGCGAGTATGTGGTCGTTTCGTGGAATGACGGCGTCACTGCCTTCCGGCGCGATTTCAGTCAATCGCGGTTGGTGCAGCGCAAAGGCGAGCATTCCGATATTGCATCGGCGGCCAACGGTGACGATGTCTACGTGGCCGTGGACTATGAATCCAGCGGCGGCCAAGTCTTCATGTTCAACCTGAAAAGCGGCGAGCGGACGAACCTGTTGCCGTCGTATATCGCCGGCACGGCAACGGCGATGCACTTTTCGGGCAAGGCATTCAAGCGGCCGGGCTGGGTGCTGGTGTCGACCTATGCCGACTACGGCCGCGGCGGCCAGCAATGGCTGCATCGGAAGTTGTTCGCCGTCGAACTGAAGGCGAATCCATCGATCTTGAACCTCGCCCATCATCAGAGCATCCACACCAAGTACTTCACCGAGCCGCAGGCCAGCGTCAATCGCGACTTCACGCGCGTCCTGTTCAATTCGAACTGGGGCGTCGCCAGCGAAACCGGTATCGATGCCTACATGCTGATCCTGCCCACCGACACGCTGGCCATCCGCCCGTAGTCCGCCGCGTCGAGCCTGGGCAACAAGAAGGACGCCAATGCTGATCTCCGAGGCGCTTGAGCTTCTGTTGCCGATGCCGATCTATCTGGTCGGCACCTTGTCCGTTTTGGCTGTTCTTGCCTATCGTGGTCCCGCAGCGCCAGCACCGTCGCGCAGATGGCGCTGGCGGCATTGGCTGCTGGCGGTCGCACTCTGGGCTTGGGTCTGCAGCACGCCCGCGGTCAGCAACGCCTGGCTTCGCGCGATCGAAGGCGACCCCCAGGCATCACTACCGACGCGGCCCGAACGTTCAGAAGACACGCTGATCGTCGTGCTGGGCAGCGGCGAGATGTTTTCGCCACGAGGAAAGCGCCAGGTGCGTCTGGATCAAAGCGGTTGGGAACGGGTTTACGGTGCCGTTGCACTGTGGCGCCAGACCGGCGGACGGCTGCTGTTCACCGGTGGGCCTGGCGGAGATACCGCCGCCTCGATCGCAGGGGCCATGGGGAAGATTGCGGCTGATCTCGGTGTGCCCGCCGATCGGATCCAGCTGACGGCGAATTCACTCAGCACCTTTGAAGACCTGAAGCTCTCGAAGTTGGCAGTTCAAAGTGCGACAGGACCAGTCTGGCTCGTCACGAGCGCGGCGCATATGCCGCGCGCACTCGGCGTCGCGCGCAGGCTCGGCCTTTCAGTGCTGCCCTTTCGCGTCAACTACCGCCAGATCCTCGACCTGACCTGGCAAGCCTGGTTGCCCCACAACCGCGGGCCGGAACGTTTAGCATTGGTGCTGCACGAAGCGGTCGGTGCACTCGTTTACGAAGTGCGCGACAGGAGCGACTGAGTCGCATCGCTGCCGCACACGCGCCAGTACAACCTGGCGCGAGCCTATTTGATCATGCCCGCCGGCAGCTCAATCATGTAGGCGTCAATGTTTTCAGCGCTCGCGGCACCCCAGTTCGAGTTGAAGACAATCTTCGTGAAGTCCCGGTTCACACTCGCGTGCGGCTCCGTCCAGTATCCCTGGTCCGACACCCGGGTGTGTGCAAGCTGGTAGATCTTCGGATTGGCCTGGAGTTGAACCGCAGACACCTTGCGGTGCAACCATTCCGCACCGCTGCCGCCATAGTTGGCGTAAGCGGAAAGTACCACCCAGCCCGGTTTGCGGAACGCTTTCCCCGAAATGTGAAGGGCAGTCGCAGACCCGTTGATGTAGGTCGGGAAAAGATCAATCCGAACGCCCGTGCGCAGATTCAGCATGTAGACCATGCCTTCATTGGACTGGTAGTCCACCGCCACATACTGGTCGTCACCATTGGCGTCGAGCGCGATGTCGGAATGCTCGCCCAGCACGTTGAGCGGCTTGCGCGTCTTGAGGTCACGTGTGAACGCAACAACTCCACTGTTCCACGACACGACCACGTAGTTTCCGGATGCGCTCATGCTGAGGTGATCGGGGCGGTTTGAGTTGTCCAGGGTGCTGACGATCGTGTCGGTGTCCTTGTCCCACACCACGATACCCACCGGCGAAAAGGAGTTCGTCTCGGCCATGAACGCCCAGTAGCGAGCATCGGCAGACGGTGAGCCTTCCGACTTGGTCCACAGGCGGGCAGCACTGCCCCATGGCAGACGCCCTGCAAAGTTGCCCACAACCCGGCTGGTGTTTGTCGATACGTTCAATTCATTGACCACCATGCCACCGTTGGTCGGAACGTAGTAGAGGAGATTGGGCTTGATGGGATCCCATTGCGGTTCGGCATCGGCGGCCGGACCCGCCAGGCGTTTCACGTAGGCGTAGGTGTTTGCGTCGTAGACGTGCCAGAAACCGTCGAGTGCATACACCAGCATCAGGCTGCTGTCGGCATTGAACGCCTGACGGCGGGAATAGTCATTGCGCGCAAATCCCGATGGCGCCTCGGCCGAGTGATCGGTCACTCGCACGGCGCAAGTCTGAAAGGCCGGCTCGGAGTACACCACGCCCTTGGCTGGCTTGGCCATGTTCGGCACCGCTGGGGTGACCTTGCCGCTGACAAGCTGGAACGCCGAGTTGTAGAACGTCCCGCAGCTGGCAGAAGCACTGGGCGTCGGAGCAGTCCCTGGCGCGGGTGCCGGGGTGGGGCCGGGCACAGGCACAGGCACAGGCACAGGCACAGGCACAGGCACAGGCACAGGCACAGGCACAGGCACAGGCGCTGGCACTGGCGCTGGCGCTGGCGCTGGCACTGGTACTGGAGGGGGCGGGGTGGACGGGACAGGCGCGGGCGCAGGGCCGTCAGTGCGCGTAATCGTCGCCGACGTGCTCGTGCTGTTGCCTGCAGCGTCTTCCGCCGTCACAGTGATGGTGTTCGCACCCTTGCTGAGTTGGATCGAAGGCACAGTCCAGGCCGCGTCCTTGGTGGTGCCATTCAAGATGGCCTCGCCCTTGCCACCTCCGGCACGCGCCCAGCGAACCCGGAACAGTCGCTTGTCATCACTGGCATTGCCGCTCAAGCCGGTCTGGCCTGCAGCATCAGGATCCGTATGCCCCGTCACGGCCACGCTGGGCGGGGTCTTGTCGATGCGCTTCCAACGGCGATGCTCGGCTTCTTCGAGCACACCGGTGGTGGTGGAGATTTCGTCGTTCGATGCGCCGCCGCAGCCCACCAGGGCCAGGCAGGCCAGCGTTTGTGCGACAAACAGCCAGTGCTGGTTCAGTCGATGGTTCATGGTTTCCCTGAGCTTCTTTTTCTTGCCGGTTTTGAGAGTTGGTGCTCTGGCCCCCGGGGGAACCTGGCACCGCGCACAACGCAGGCGGGAAGCTGAAAAACCACGTCGAGCCTGCTGTTGAAGCGAAGGCTAGCCAGGTCGAGACGAGCCCCGGTAACGGGCCTTGGGGACATGTAACGGCCGACCGATGCGTGCGCGCAACACCCCGAACCACCCCCCGCGTTCGGGGGTCGGCAACGGTCATTCGCCTGTGAAAAAGGGCGAGTTCTGCGACCCGAAATGTGAGGGTCTGGCCCAGAACATCACTGTTCTTACACTTGCGAACTCGCCAACCTCTGCACTGGCGCTGTACGCATTGGCCAGGCGCACCGGTCTACGCGAGACGCTCGCGCATGGTCGCAATCACGGCGCGGTAGTCGGGCTTGCCGAAGATTGCGCTGCCGGCCACGAAGGTGTCGGCGCCGGCGTCGGCCACGCTTCGGATGTTGTCGATGTTGATCC
>JANNKS010000377.1:0-6369 GCA_031396425.1 Rhizobacter sp.
CCGCCACTTTCTCCAGTTCAGCGACTTCAGCGCCGACGAGTACGGCTGGCTGTTCGAGCGCGCGGCGCTGATCAAGAAGAAGTTCAAGGCCTACGAGAAGCACCAGACCCTGGTGGACCGCACCATGGCCATGATTTTCGAGAAAGCCTCGACCCGCACGCGGGTGAGTTTCGAGGCCGGCATGTACCAGCTCGGCGGCTCGGTGGTGCACCTGACCACCGGCGACAGCCACCTCGGTCGTGCCGAGCCGGTGGAAGACACAGCACGCGTGATCAGCCGCATGGTCGACATCGTGATGATCCGCACCTTTGAGCAGACCAAGCTTGAGAACTTCGCCGCGAACTCGCGCGTGCCCGTCATCAACGGCCTGACGAACGAGTACCACCCGTGCCAGATCCTCGCCGACATCTTCACCTACATCGAACACCGCGGCAGCATCCAGGGCAAGGTGGTGGCCTGGGTCGGTGACGGCAACAACATGGCCAACACATGGCTTCAGGCGGCCGACATCCTGGGCTTCACGCTGCACGTCAGCACGCCCACCGGCTACGAGATCGACGCCCAGGTCGCGGGCGTGCGCAACACCGCGTGCGTGAAAGTATTCAAGAACCCGCTCGACGCCTGCCGCGGCGCGCACCTCGTCACCACCGACGTGTGGACCAGCATGGGCTACGAGGCCGAAAACGAAGCGCGCCGGCTGGCCTTCACCGACTGGTGCGTCGACCGGGAAATGATGACCGCCGCGCAGCCCGACGCGCTGTTCATGCACTGCCTGCCCGCGCACCGCGGCGAAGAAGTCGACGCCGACGTGATCGCCGGCCCGCAGTCGGTGGTGTGGGACGAGGCCGAGAACCGCCTGCATGCGCAGAAGGCCCTGATGGAATACCTGGTGCTGGGGCGTATCGGCTGAGGTGCGTGCGGCGAACCTCGCTGCCGAATCGCCGTTGCGACTGCCGGCTTCGATTCACCCTTGTCCAAGCGCCTCGCGCGCCAGCGGCGGCGCCACGAACCCGCGGTATTCGCTTTCCAGCCAGCGCGCGAAGCGCAGGCACACCGGGTCGGCAAACGCCGGCCCGATGATCTGCGCGCCCACCGGCAGCCCCTGCGCCGACAGCGCCAGCGGCACCGCAGTGGCAGGCAGCCCCACCAGGCCGGGATAGCCGGCCCAGAACAGCGACGCCGTGCTGGGCTGGTCATGGCCATTGACCTGCACCAAACGTTCCCAGCGAAAGCCCTGCTGGTTCTGCACGAACGCAGGAGTCGTCGCGACCGGGCAGATCAGCACGTCCCACGACTCGAAAAACGCCGCCCACTGTCGGCGCAGCTTGCTGCGCACCTGGTCGCGCTGCACCCACTCGCGGTGCGACAGCGTGTTGCCGCGCCAATGCCAGGCCGGGTAGTCGCGGCTGCCCAACGGGTAGCTTGCGGCGCGTTGCTGGGCGAGCGCGTAATCGGCGTCGCTCAGGTCGGCGCCGGTCGCGGCGCGCAGCAGGTGCAGGTAGGTTTCCCACGCCTCATTGCTGTCGACCGGGCGCGCGTCTTCGCTGACCTGCAGGCCCTGGCCGCGCAGGAAGGTGGCGAGGCCGCGCAGGCTGTCGCGCACGCTCGCGTCGCACTCGGCGCAGGCATCGTCGGCGACGATTGCGACGCGCATGCGCGACGCCGGCACACCGGCATCACGCCAGCTCAGCGGCACCCAGCCGAGCGCGCCGAACGCCTTCAGCGGTGAGCTCACCACGTCCATCGCCAGCGTCAGGTCGAACGCACTGCGCGCCAGCGGCCCGGCCACCGCGATGTCGAGCGATTCGATGCATTCGGTGCCCGGCAACTGGTGGCCCTCCATCGGCAGCACGCCCCAGCTCGGCTTGTGGCCGTACACGCCGCAGTAGTGCGCCGGGTTGCGGATCGACGCGCCGATGTCGCTGCCGAGTTCCAGCCCGGTCAGGCCGGCGGCGAGTGCGGCGGCCGAACCGCCCGACGAGCCGCCCGGCGTGCGCGTCAGATCCCAAGGGTTGTTCGTGGTGCCGTACACCGGGTTGAAGGTCTGCCAGTCGGCCAGTGCCACCGGCACGTTGGTCTTGCCGAAGATCACGGCACCCGCATCGAGCAGGCGCTGCACCGCGACCGCCGGTTGCGCGGCGATGTTTCGGCGCTGCTCTTCGAAGCCCCAGGTGGTGGCCAGACCGGCGACGTTGAACGACTCCTTCACCGTCATCGGCACCCCGTGCAAGGGCCCCCACAGGCCACCCCGCGCAAGTGCTGCATCGGCCGCCTTGGCGCGCTGCAATGCGCGTTCGGCGTCGAGCACCACGATGGCATTGACCTGCGGGTTGAGCCGCTCGATGCGCGCCAGGTACATCTGCAGCAATTCCACCGCCGCGACTTCGCGGCGGCGGATGCGGCGCGCCAGTTCGGTGGCGGGCAACAGGGCAAGGTCGTTCATGGCGGTGGCTCCCAGGCCCCATGGCCCGCCGCGATCTTAGGGCCGGGGCGGGCAGGGCACGCAGCCGTTTTGCGCCAGCGCCCCTGTGGAAAACCCGGTTCTCCATCAAGGCAGCAAACCGATTACGCTGCGAGCATCATGGTCAACGCCCTGACTAACCCCTTCACCAACCCCATCACCGATCTCGATGCCGACGCGCTCTCTCGGGCCATCCACACGCGCGCGCTGTCGTGCCGCGAGGTGATGCAGGCCTACCTCGCGCGCATTCACCGTCTCAACCCTCAGCTCAACGCGCTGGTCAACCTCGCGCCCGATGCATCGCTGCTGGCACAAGCCGACGCTCGCGATGCCGAACTGGCGCCCGGCCGCAACGCCCGCGGTTCGAGCGGCTGGCTGCACGGTCTTCCGCAAGCCATCAAGGACACCGGCCACGCGAAAGGTTTCCCCACCACCTACGGCTGCACGCTGCTCAAGGACGCGGTGGCGACGCAGGACAGCGTGATGACGGCGCGCATGAAGGCAGCCGGCTGCATCGTGATCGCGAAGACCAACATGCCCGAATTCGGCCTCGGCTCGCACACCTTCAACAGTCTTTTCGGCACCACGCCGAACGCCTGGGACAGCGCAGTGAGCGCCGGCGGCAGCAGCGGCGGTGCGGCAGTGGCGTTGGCGCAGCGGCTGCTGCCGGTGGCCGACGGGTCCGACTTCATGGGGTCGCTGCGCAACCCCGCGGCGTGGAACAACGTCTTCGGGCTGCGCCCGAGCCAGGGCCGCATTCCGTTCTGGCCGGCCGCCGACGTGTGGATCAGCCAGCTCGGCACCGAAGGGCCGATGGCGCGCAACGTGCGCGACCTGGCACGGCTTTTCGCAATCCAGGCCGGCCATGATGCGCACGTGCCGATCTCGATGGCGCAGGCGCCCCAGGAATTCCTGCGCGATGGCGACACGGCGCCGCTGCGCGGTCTGCGCATCGGCTGGCTCGGCGACCTGGGCGGCTACCTGGCGATGGACGACGGCCTGCTGCCGGTGTGCGAATACGCGCTGCAGCGTTTCGCCGGTGAAGGCGCCGTGGTCGAGCCCGCACCTCTGGGCTTCAACACCGAGGCGCTGTGGAACGCATGGCTCGTCTGGCGCCGCGCGCTGGTCGGCCCGAAGGTCGCGCTGCTGCTCAAACAGGCCGGCGCGCGCGCGCAGATCAAACCCGAAGCCTTGTGGGAACACGACCAGGCGATGGGCCTGAACTTCATGGACTTCATGAAGGCCAGCGAAGTGCGCACCGCGTTCCACACCCATCTGCTGGGCCTGTTCGAACGCTACGACGTGCTCGCGCTGCCCAGTACGCAGGTGTGGCCGTTCCCGATTGCGCAACGTTGGCCGAAGCAAATCGCCGGCCGAACGATGGACACCTATCACCGCTGGATGGAAGTGACGATCTACGCCACGTTCGCCGGCCTGCCCGCCATCAGCGTTCCGGCAGGTTTCCACGCGAACGGGCGCTGGCCAGCGGGCCTGCAGTTGATCGGGCGGCCGCAGGGGGATGGTGACTTGCTGCGACTCGCCGCAGGCTACGAAGCATTGATCGGCGATCTGCTCGCGCGACGCGCGCCCCGCCCGGTGGCTGCGACCTCAGCGAGCCCCGGCCCGACACCGGCGCAGACCGACTGACCGCAATCGACGGTTCGCCTGCCCCGATGGGCGAGGCACCAGCGTGCGCACTGTGCCCAAGGCGGCTTGTCGCTTGAGAAATAAGCACGCAAATGCGTCGCCACGCGCAGCCCCGGCGACCCCGGAACGATGGAGATTGTTCGAGGTCAAGGAAGGCTCGCGGGAGCTCCCTATGCTGAATCCGACCCCTGCGCCGACGCCTGCAGAACAGCGACGCTTCAAGCAGCGCTGCCGTTCCCGACGCGCCGGCGCCTCAGCCTCTTCGTCGCGTTGTCGAAAGCCATCCATGACCATCGATCCCCGCCATCCCTTCGCTGCACCCGGTTCACCCGATCGGATCCCGCACACCGAAAGTTTCGCCCCGGTCAAGCTTCCCGCAGGCGTGCTGGCCAAAATGGGCGAGAGCTTTGCCGTCGCACTGTCTGCATTGCAGCGATTGCTGGGCACGCTTGAACCGGCACCCGGCCAGCAGTCCGTGCTGGACGCCGCGCTGGCGGAGATCGCTCGCCTGGAACAACTGGGCCTGCAGATCCAGGAACTCGCACGGGTGCTGGCACGCGATGCGCCGGTGGTCCCGGAGCGGCTCGACCTTGCACACGCTGCGCGCCAGGCCATGGCCGAATGGGCAGCGAAGGCTCGACGCAGGGGCGTGCGTCTGGCCGGCCCGTGCGAACCGTTCGAAATAGACGTCAACGCCGCAGTGCTCGAGCAACTGCTCGACCTGGGCCTGGAGTACGCGTTGCACATCGGCGCGGGCGTCGAGGTCAGCGCAGGCGCGCAAGGCCTGCCGCCTCATCCGGTGCTGACGATCCGGGTGCAGCGACGGCAACCCAGCTCGGCCCGCGCCGATGAGGACGACCTGAACGAGATTCATTGGTTGTTGTTCGTGCAACTCGCGCGCGCGATGGGCCTGGAGCCGCAGCGCACCGTGACCGCACAGACCGTGACCCTGACGCTCGGCTTTCCGGCCACGGGCACATCGGCGGTGGGCGACGGTGACGTCGGCGCTGCGCTGCTGCCGCGAAGCGCCCCCGCGGCAGGGCACCGCGTGTTGCTCATCGAGCCGCACGAGATTGCGCGGGTGCACGCCTACCAATTGATGCGCACCGTCGGCATGCGGATCGATGCGGTGCCGAACATCGAGCGGGCGCACGCCTGCCTTCGCGACGGCGCACCCGACGTTGTCGTGACGGGCGTTCCCGTCAGCGACCGGCAATGCGAGGCGCTGCTGAATGAGGTCCGCGCCGCGCAACCGCGGCTGCGTGTCATCGAACTCGTCGACGACAACGACGCGTTCGCCATTTCAGTGCCGGGATCAGACAGCCCGGCCCGCGTCGGTCGCCACGATATGGCGCGCACCCTGATGGCCGCCATGGCGCAGGAACTCGACGCCGCCTGGCCGACCTGAGGCCAGCGGCACCCGCGCGCTGCATCCAAACGCCAGGTTCTGCCGTATTCCCGGTGACGCCGATCACCGGGCGGCGCCACCGGGGGTGCCGCATGCAGTCAACCGTTTCCCATCGCCACCGCACGTCGCCAGCGTTCGGGCTGATCCTGGCCTTGCTGCAAACCGCGGCCTGCGCCGAAAGCGGCAAATTGTTGTTGACGGGTGGCGTGAGCAGCATTGACGGCGCAGCCGGCGGCGGTCTGACGCCCTGGGCGGTGACGGGAAGCTACGCGACCAACGGCCAGTTCGGCGCCACCGCGTTCGCCACGCGCGTGAAGACGCAGCACTACGCGCTCAACGTCTATGGCGCCGCCGCGTCGCATGGTGACCGCGTCGAGCTCTCGCTTGCGCGCCAGGAATTCGACACCGGGCCCACCGGGCCGGCGCTGGGCGCGCCGGGTTTGCGCCTGAAGCAGGACATCGTGGGCTTCAAGCTTCGGGTCTTCGGCGAGGCGGTGCTCGACAGCGACTCGCTGCTGCCGCAGGTGGCGATGGGCGTGGAGGTCAAGTATGCCCATCCCGGCGCGCTGGCGGCAACGCTGAGTTCGCTGGGCGCACGCCCACGGGGCACCGATGCGTATGTCAGCGCCACCAAGCTGTTCCTCGCCCAGGGCGTGTTGGTGAACACCACCTTGCGCGCCACGAAAGCGAATCAGAACGGCCTGCTCGGCTTCGGCAGCGCCGCCGAAAGCCGCCATGCATGGCTGCCCGAGGTGTCGCTCGCCTGGCTGCTCAACCGCCGCGTCGCGATCGGCGCCGAGTTCCGCGCCAAGCCCGACAAATTGAACCCTTCGGCGCTCGGTGCCGGTTTGAA
>JANNKS010000392.1:0-5521 GCA_031396425.1 Rhizobacter sp.
CTCAGGCTCGCGCCGGGTTTGACCATGATGCGCTTGACCTTGAAGCGCGGGCCATCGTCAACGCTGTCGTACCAGCCCCAGGGGCGATGCACCTGGCGCGGCAGCACGTGTTCGGTGCGCGCGGCGGCCTGCAGCTGCGCAACGATGTGTTTGACGTCCTGGCTGCGGCTGCGGTCGACCACCAGCACGGCGTCGGAGGTTTCGACGACGATCACGTTGTCCAGGCCGACCAGGCCGACGAGGCGGCTGGTGGAGTGCACCAGCGTGCCACGGCAGTCCTGCAGCAGCGCATCGCCACGGTTGGCGTTGCCGGCGGCATCTTTGTCGCTGACTTGCCAGACGGCGTCCCACGCGCCGAGGTCGGACCAACCGGCCTGCAGCGGCACCATCGCGATGGGAAAGGGGCGAGTCTCGGCAATGGGTGAGGCAGCGCGCTCCATGACCGCGTAGTCGACTGACTCGGCTGGAATCGCCTTGAATTCTTCCTTGCCGGGGCGCACGAAGCTGGCGTCCACACGGTGAGCTTCCCAGGCGCTACGGGTGGCGCTGGCGATGTCGGGGCGGAAATGTTCGATCGCCGCCAGCCACACCGAGGCGCGCACGACGAACATGCCGCTGTTCCAGAAGTAGCCTCCCGAGTCGAGATAGCGTTGCGCGGTCTGCAGGTCGGGCTTTTCGACGAACTGCTCCACCGGAATCGCGCCATTCGTGTCCACGGGTTGGGGAGCGCAGCGCAGGTAACCGAAGCCCGTTTCGGGCCGATCGGGAACGATGCCCAGGGTGATGATGGTGCCACCCGCTGCGGCGCGGATCGCGGTCTGAAGTGACAGCGCGAATGCGGCTTCATCGGTCACGGTCTGGTCCGCAGGCGTGACCACGAGCACTGGATCGGCGCCTCCCTGCATGGCGTGCAATGCCGCCAGCGTCATGGCCGGGGCGGTGTTGCGGCCAACCGGCTCGAGCAGCACCTTCGTCGGCGGCAGGTCCAGTTCGCGCAATTGATCGAGCACCAGGAAACGGTGCTCTTCATTGCCGACGATGCACGCGGCGCCGATGCGAAGGTCATCGGCCTTCATGCCCGCGACGCGCTGCACCGCGAGCTGGAACAGACTCTGGTTGCCGTGCAACACGAGGAACTGTTTCGGGTGCTGGGCGCGTGACAGCGGCCAAAGGCGCGTGCCGCTGCCACCGGCCATGATGATGGGGTGGACGTCGATGGGGTGCGCTGCTCGGTTCATTGCGGGTCATACCGGCGCATGCCGGTATCCACTCTTGGTTGGGCGGTACGTTACCCGAAGTGCCGGGCATTCTCGGTCAATGGATCCCGGCGTGCGCAGGGATGACATGCGAATTCGTCATCCCAGCGGAAGCCGGGATCCGCTCTCCGCCGCGGGCTAAACCGTCACCATCCCGTTCGGGTTCAAACGCTGCCAGCGCCAGCTGTCGACGCACATCGCGTCGATGTCGCGCTGGCCCTGCCAGCCGAGCGCTTCGCGGGCCAGCGTGGCGTCGGCATAGCAGGCATCGATGTCGCCGGGCCGGCGCGCCACGATGTCGTACGGCACGCTGCGGCCGCTGGCGCGTTCGAACGCACCAACCAGTTCGAGCACGCTGTAGCCCCGGCCGGTGCCCAGGTTGACCGTGATCGAGCGCTTGCTGTCAAGCAGATAGCGCAGCGCCGCCACATGGCCGGCGGCGAGGTCGGTGACGTGGATGTAGTCGCGCACGCCGGTGCCGTCGGGCGTGTCGTAGTCGTTGCCGAACACCTGCAGCCGGGCGCGTTTGCCCACTGCCACCTGGGTGACGTAGGGCATCAGGTTGTTCGGAATGCCGCGCGGGTCTTCGCCGATCAGGCCGCTTTCGTGCGCGCCCACCGGGTTGAAGTAACGCAGCAGCGCCACCTTCCAGGCGGCGTCCGAAGCCTGCAGGTCGCGCAGGATGTTCTCGCCCATCAGCTTGGTGGCGCCATACGGGTTGGTGGTGGACAGCGCGGCGTCTTCGCGGATCGGCAGACGCTCGGGCTTGCCGTAGACGGTCGCGCTGGAGCTGAACACGAGCGACTTGCAGCGATGCCGCTGCATCGTTTGCGCCAGGTTCAGCAGGCTGCCCAGGTTGTTGGCGTAGTACTCGAGCGGTTTGGCGCTGCTTTCGCCCACCGCCTTGTGCGCGGCAAAGTGCACCACGGCGTCGACTCGCCGGTAGGCGAACAATGACTCCATGGCGGCTGCGTTGCAGACGTCGGCCTGAATGAAATCGGGGCTGTCGCCGCTGATCGTCTTCAGGCGGTTCAGCACCTCGGGCGAGCTGTTGCTGAAGTTGTCGACGCCCAGCACGTTGAAGCCGGCGGCGCGCAGCGCCAGCCAGGTGTGCGAAGCGATGTAGCCGGTGGCTCCGGTCAGCAGGATGGTGGATTGCGTCATCGGATCGTGAATTGAACGTTGCAGCTGGCATTGACGGTCGTGTACTTGCTCGACACACCGGTGCTGTCGGTGGGCTTGCCGGTGTCCTGCCCTGCATTGCATCCCATTTGCCAGGCGCGCGACAGCGCGTAGGTCGCGCCCAATGTGACGCTGGTCACGGTGTCGCGGCCTTCGGTGTTGTTGATGTCGTTCACCAGTTTGCGCTTGGCATAGCGGGTGCCCAGGTTGACCCGGATCTTCGACGTCATCTCGTAGCCGACGCCAAGCGCGAAGGCATTCGTCGACACGCTGTTGTCGCCCAGGGCCGTTCCCTGGTTGTTCGCCAGCGCGAAGAGGCTGGTCTCGGTGCCGGTGTCGCGGCTCAGCGTGGTGTTGAACGACAGTTTGCCGGTGGGCTGCCAGGCCCAACCGAGGGAGCCGGTCACGCCTTTGGTGTCGCGTTGTGTGAGCGTGTCGTAGCTCGATTTGCCGTAGCTCAGACGCGCGTTGAGGGTGCTCAGGCCACTGGCAACCCAGATGGCAGTGAGATCGAGGTCTTTGCGGTCGAAGCTTTCGGTGGCGCCGTTGGGCAGGGGGATGTTGGGGTACTCCCCTTGGGTCACCCGGTAGGCGGTGCCCAGTGTCAGCAAACCGCTGGGACGGTAGGTCAAACCGAGCGAGCCGGTGTTCTGCCGCACCTCTGAGCGCGCGTATTCGATCGCTGAATACGAGATCTCGCTGTGCGACAGCGACCCGTTCAACGACAGCAGAGAGGCCAGCCCGTATTGCACCCGCAGGTTGGCCTGGCCGCTGGTTTCCTCGTTCTTCTTGTTCTGCGGCACCTGCAGCTGGTCGCCGGAGGTGGCGTAGTTGGCCAGGCTGCGGTTGAGCGACACACCCAGGCCGCCCGAGAGCCGCTCGATCGTCGACCAGTCGAGCCCGGCGTTCAGCCCGTAGCCGGTGTTGTTGAGGATCGTGATGTCTTCATAGCGCGTCGCGCGCACCGAAGCGTTCGCGAAAACACGCTGCCTGCCGATCGGTTGGTCGAAACCCAGGTTCAGGCTGGTGGTGGCGAACTTGTCGGGTACCTCGTTGCCATTGATGCGGTAGACGTTCGAGTTGTGCCCCAGCGACTGGCTGATGCCCAGGTAGTACGGGTCGCTTTCCGCGTACGCGAGGGGCATGAACCCGCAGAGAAGGGCCACCAGCGTGAAGGGAATTGCGGCGGTCGCGTGACGATGGAAACAAGTCGGTGCCATGGGGTTTCTCCAGTGGGGAGCAGTTTGTGCTTGTTGGGCCATTGTGAAGCGTACGAGCCTGCGGCCGATTCAATACGCCTTCTTGTCGAAGAACAGGAAGCGAATGCTGCGCGCGATGATCTGCAGGTCCAGTCGCAAGGTCCAGTTGCGCAGGTACTCGAGGTCGTACTCGACGCGGGACTGCATCTTCTCGAGCGTATCGGTCTCGCCCCGAAAACCGTTCACCTGAGCCCAGCCGGTGATGCCCGGCTTGACCTTGTGGCGCACCATGTAGGCCTTGATGACCTGGCGGTACAGCTCGTTGTGCGCCACCGCGTGCGGCCGCGGGCCGACGATGCTCATGCGGCCTTGCAGGACGTTGAAGAACTGCGGCAACTCGTCGAGCGAGGTGCGGCGAAGGAAGGCGCCGAATGGCGTGATGCGCGGGTCGTGGCGGGTGGCCTGGGGCACCGCCGCGCCATCGTCCAGCGTCGTCATGGAGCGGAACTTGTAAACCGTGATCTCGCTTCCGTCCAGGCCGTTGCGACGCTGCGCGAAGATCACCGGCCCGGGTGAACTGAGCTTGACGCCCAAGGCCACCAGCAGCATCAGCGGCGAGACGATCACCAGGATGATGGTGGCCAGTATCACGTCGCTCCAGCGTTTCACAAGCTCGTTGGTGCCGGTGAACGGCGTTTCGCAGATGCCCACCACCGGCACGCCGTTCATGTCCTGCAGCCGGCCCTGGATGATGCTGATGCCGAACACGTCGGGCACGAAGAAGAGCGACGCGGTCGTGCCCTGCACCTCTTCCAGCAGCTCGACGATGCGCGGCTGCGAGCCCAACGGCAGTGTGATGTAGACATCGCGCACGCCATGCGCAGTGATGTACGGTGCCACGTCGCCAAGGCCGCCCAGCCGCAGCGACAGCGCGTCGCGGTGCACCCGGGCGTCGGCCCGGTCGTCGAAATAGCCGACGAAATCGATGTCCGAATCGCCATCGGCATTGAGCGCCTTGGCCACCTTGACGCCCAGGTCACCGGCGCCCACCACGACGGCGGTGCGGCGCGAAGTGGAATGCGCCGCCTGGTAGCTCAGCACGGCACCCCCCAGGCGTGACGCCAGCCATTGCAGGATCGGCGTGACGAGCAGCCAGGCCATCAGGACGTTGTTTTCGAAGTAATGCAGGCTGCGCGTTGCGTAGCCGCACAACAGCAGGATGGCGGCCAGCGTCAGCCAGCTGCTGAGGATGTCGACAGCGGATGCGAGTGCATGGTTGCGAAACCGGTTCGGGCCCGGAAAGGTGAGCGCGAACACGAGCAGGCACAGCGTCAGCGCCGGGCGGTTGATCGGCTCGTCGAAAGCCAGCATTGCGACGAGGAAGGTGCCGACGGTGATGCTGGGTTCGAGAAACGCCGCAACCAGCGAAGTCACCGACTGCGGGGCGCTGAAGAACGTTCGTGTGTAGGTACGGTCTTGAAACATTGCCTGATGAGAATGCCCGTTCAGAGTGCCGCACGACCGCTGGCGCGGCTTGCGCATGCCCTTCTCGGGCTGCGCAAGCGAGGAGTTCAAGGTGACAGCCAGCCAGACGAGAAACTCGCCGGGGCGGGACGTGAAACCACTCACCCGAAAAGCCTGAGCGGTGGATTCTGTACCAATTCAGCGGCTCGCCCAGCGCGCAACTTCCATTCCGTTTGGGGGTCTGGCGTGACCGCTTGCCTACAATCCGTGCATGTTTCACGCCTTGCAGACCCTGGCCGGCAGCGCCGCAATGGAGCGCGTGACCTTGCTGCTCAACCACGTGCTGGCGAGTGAATCGGTTGCCACCGAGCGCCTGGCGGGCCATGTGGGGCGTTGCATCCGGTTGCAGTTCGACGGCTG
>JANNKS010000462.1:0-8018 GCA_031396425.1 Rhizobacter sp.
CGAGCTCATCGCCACCGCCGGCTTCCCGAACAAGCCTGACGGCACGAAGATGACCTACCGCGCCGCAGTCAAGACCGGCGTGATCTTCAAGGACGCGAAAAACAAGGTGATGGCCAAGCAGTTCGTTGCGTTCATGCTCGACGAGGCCAACCTCACACCGTACGTGGAAGGCTCGCTGGGGCGCTGGTTTCCAGTCACCAAGGGGGCGCAGCAAAGCGCGTTCTGGAAGAGCGACCCGCACCGCCTGGCGGTCTACAACCAGTTCATGGCCGGCACGACGCCGTTCGAATTCACGAAGAACTACAAGTTCACGGTGTTGAACAACGAGAACGTGTGGGCGAAGGCGATGAACCGCATCCTCAATGAGAAGGTGCCGGTCGACAAGGCCACCGACGAATTGATCGCGCGCATCAAAGCCGTCGCCAACTGAGCCGACTGGCGACACGGGATCCGGCCTTGAACACCGCCGCCACCACGGCAACGCCCCCGAACAAGCCCCTGAGTCGATGGGAGTTCTGGGGCCGCGCCATGGTGGTGCCGTACCTGCTGGTGTTCGTCGTTTTCGTGCTCTACCCGGTCGGCTATGGCCTGTGGCTGGCACGCAGCCCGCAGAACTACGTCAAGC
The DNA here is from genome assembly GCA_031396425.1 of Rhizobacter sp. GTDB lineage: Bacteria > Pseudomonadota > Gammaproteobacteria > Burkholderiales > Burkholderiaceae_C > JAEMQF01. The sequence continues at coordinate 626 of JANNKS010000462.1, forward strand.
TGTTCGAAGACCCGATCTTCTTCCGCACCGCCGTCAACACGGTGGTGTTTCTGTTCGTGGCAGTGAACCTGAAAATGTTGGTGGCGCTGGGCCTGTCGGGTTTCTTTGTGCAAACGCGCTGGTGGATCAAGATCGTGTCGGTCATCTTCATCCTGCCGTGGGCCGTGCCGTCGATTCCGACGATTCTTTCGGTGCGTTTCATGCTGAACCCCGAGTGGGGCGTCATCAACAGCACGATCTTTCACCTCACCGGTCTGGACGGACCGAACTGGCTCAACGACCCGACGCTCGCGTTGAGCTTCTCGATGCTGATGCACATCTGGAAGTCGCTGCCCTTCTGGACCCTGATCCTGATCGCCGGGCGCATGTCGATTCCGGCGGAACAGTATGAAGCCGCGAGCGTGGACGGTGCCACGCGCTGGCAGAAGTTCTGTTTCATCACCTGGCCTTCGATGCGCGGTCTGTACTTCACCTCCACCATCCTGTCGATGATCTGGACACTGGGCGACTTCAACAGCGTCTACCTGCTCACCGGCGGCGGACCGGCCGACCTGACGCACGTGCTCGCCACCTTGGGAATTCGCTACCTGCGCCTGGACCAGATCGAACTCGCCATGGCTTCAATCGTCGTGGCGCTGCCGCTCGTGTTGCCGCTCGTCTACGTGATGATGAAGAGGCTGTCCAAGTGAAGCGCAACGGCGTTGCGGCCGAAGCGCAGCTGTTGCTGGTGGGCATCCCGGTGCTGCTGTGGACGCTGATTCCGCTTTATCACCTGTTCCTGTTCGCCATTTCGGAGCGCGACTCGGCCACCTCGGGGCGCCTGTGGCCGAAGAACCCGACGCTGCAGAACTTCGAAACCGTGTTCGGGCAGAAGCACTTCTACCTCAACCATTTCTGGCTTCAGTTGGGCAACTCGCTGATGATTGCGGTTGCGGTGGGCGTGATCACCTTGTTCATCGCCACCTGCGCTGCATTCGCGATCAGCCGCCTGAAGGTGCGCGGTGGCCGCACCGTGATGAACATGGCGCTGTTCACCTATTTCATCCCGGCCGCGTTTCTGGCCGTGCCGATGTACAAGACGATGGCCAACTACGGCCTGCTGAACAACAAGTGGTCATTGGTGCTGGCGATGGTGACCATCGCATCACCCTACTGCATCTGGGTGCTCAAACAGGCCTCTGACAAATTACCCTGGGAACTTGACGAAGCGGCGCGCATTGACGGCGCATCGCCGCTGCAATTGTTCCGCATGGTCTACGTGCCACTGATGGTGCCCTCTCTGGTGGCGGTGGGCACTTATGCGCTGCTGCTGGCCTGGAACGAGTACTTGTACGGCTTCCTGCTGCTGTCGAAGGAAACCGACCTGACGCTCGCGGTCGCCTTGGGCAAATTTCTCGCCGCCGACGACTCGCCGTGGGAATTGCTGATGGCCACCGGCGTGATCTACGCACTGCCGCCGGCGGCGATCTACTACGCGTTCAAGCGCTACATGGTCTCGGGCCTGACCGCCGGCGCCGTGAAGAGTTGAGACAGGGGTTGAAAGAGACGCATCACCATGGCATCCGTCGCATTCCGCAACATTCAGAAGGCCTTTGGCAAGGTCAAGGTCATCCACGGCATCGGCTTCGACATCGCCGACGGTGAATTCGTCGTCCTGGTCGGGCCGTCGGGCTGCGGCAAGAGCACGCTGCTGCGCATGCTCGCCGGCCTGGAAGACATCACGGGCGGCGAGATTTCCATCGACGGCAAGGTCGTCAACGACCTCGAATCCAAGGACCGCGACATCGCGATGGTGTTCCAAAGCTATGCCTTGTACCCTCACATGACGGTACGCGAGAACATGGGTTTCAGCCTGCGGCTGCGCAATGCGGCGGCCGCGCTCACGGCTGAGCGGGTCGACAACGCGGCGCGCATTCTCAACCTCGATTCGCTGCTCGACCGTTACCCGCGCGAACTGTCCGGCGGCCAGCGCCAGCGCGTCGCGATGGGGCGCGCGATCGTGCGCGACCCGAAGGTGTTCCTGTTCGACGAGCCGTTGTCCAACCTGGACGCCAAGCTGCGCGTGGCGATGCGCGCCGAGATCAAGGCGCTGCACCAGCGCCTCAAGACCACCACCGTTTACGTCACGCACGACCAGATCGAGGCGATGACGATGGCCGACCGCATCGTCGTGATGCACGATGGCCTGGTCGAACAGATCGGCACCCCGCTCGAACTGTTCGACCGGCCCAGCAACCTGTTCGTCGCACAGTTCATCGGTTCGCCAGCCATGAACGTGTTTGCCGGCACCTTGCGCAGGTCCGGCACCGCTTCATATGTCGAGGCCATGGGCGCACGCTGGCCGATCAGCGGTTTGCTCGGTGGGGCAGATGGGCAGGCAGTGCACTACGGCATCCGCCCCGGCGACATCAACCTGGTGGCGGCCTCCAAGGGCGACGTGTCGGGGAGCGTGATCGTGGTGGAGCCCACCGGCGCCGAGACGGAACTGCTGCTCGAAGTCGGCGAGGGCAGCCAGACCGCGCAGGTCGTGCTGGTGATGCATGGGCGCACCACGGTACGGCCTGCCGAGGCCGTACGGCTGGGCATTGCCGCCGACAAGGCGCACGTCTTCGATGCCGCCAGCAGTCAACGCATCGCGTGACCGACGTGTCGGGTGCCACTGCCGCATCATCGCCCCCTCGAACACCGGCCGCTGACGCACCGGCGCCGCCGCGCATCGTGCTGATGGGCGTCAGCGGCTGTGGCAAGTGCACGCTGGGCCGCGCACTCGCCGACGGCCTCGGCATCGCCTTCGTCGAAGGCGACGCGCTGCATCCGCCTGAAAACGTCGCCCGCATGGCGGCTGGGGTGGCCCTCACCGATGCCGACCGGCACGATTGGCTTCAAAGCATTGCCGAGCAGCTTCGCGCTGCGAAGCTCGGAGGGTGGGGCGTCGTGGTGTCGTGTTCTGCGCTCAAACGCAGCTACCGCGAGCTGCTGCGCGCCGCGGCGAGCGAGGTGCGCTTCGTGCATCTGCACGGTGCCCCGGATCTGCTTGCGGCGCGCCTGCGTGGGCGCAGCGGCCACTACATGCCACCCTCGCTGCTGCAGAGTCAACTCGACACGCTCGAGCCGCCACTGGCCGATGAGAACGCCTTGAGCGTTGATGTGGCGGCGGCACCGGAGACCATCGTTGCCGCGCTGCTGGCGCACTTCTTGCCGCCGCACCTCTCGCCACCCTAGCCATGAGCATCAAGAATGTGCATGGCACCACGCTCGATCTGCTCGGCAGGGCGATCGTCGGCGGGCGCTACGCCATCGGTGCCAGCCTGCCGCCCGAGCCCACGCTGTGCGAGGAATTCGGCATCAGCCGTACGGTGGTGCGCGAGGCTGTGAAGTCGCTCGTGGCGAAGGGACTGCTCATCACCGGGCCGAAGCTCGGCACCCGCGTGCTGCCTGAAGAACATTGGAACTGGTTCGATCCCGACGTCGTGGCCTGGAAATCGCACCTCGGCCTGACGCGCGAATTCCTTCGTGATTTGCAGGAACTGCGCCGCATCGTCGAGCCCGCCGGCGTGCGCCTGGCGGCGGAACGCGCCACCGCCGCTGACATCGCCGAAGTCGAGGCCGCCTACGCCGGCATGAAGCTCGCCATCGAGCAAGGCGGCGACTATGTCAGCAGTGACCTGCGCTTTCACCAGGGCCTGCTGCGCGCATGCCACAACCGCATGGTGGTGCAGATGAGCAAGGCGCTCGGCGCCCTGTTGCGCACCAGCTTCGAGATCAGCACCACCCGGCCCGACGGACCGGCGAGTTCGCTGCCGCTGCACCGCGCCGTGCTCGACGCCGTGATCGCGCGCGACGCGCGCAAGGCCGAACGCGCCAGCCTGGTGCTGATCGACGGCGCGCGCGACGACATCGAACAGGTGCTCGCTTCGCGCCGCAAACTGCCATCGCTGAGCGGCCCGCCAACGCAGATTCGCCTGCGCGAAGGGCACTGATCCAGCGTCGCGGGCAGGTGCTATCGTCTCCGACAATGACCGCTTCCGAACCCAAGCCGCGTGGGGCATCGGCGCTGCGACTGGCGCTGCGCTGGGGCCTTTTCGGCGCCCTGCTGCTGGCCTTCATCCTGGTGCCATTCTTCCTGCTCGAAGATCAGCTCAAAGCCCTGGTGCAGGACACCTTGCAGTCGAATCTGTCGCTCGCCCTGATCACGCTGGCCGTGGTGGTGTTCCTGCTCGCCGACGTGGTGTTGCCGATTCCCTCCAGCTTCGTTCTTGCCACCACCGGCTACCTGCTGGGTGGGACGCTGGGTACGGCGGTGTGTTTCATCGGCCTGACCTGCGCAGCGCTGGGCGGCTACGCACTGGGCCGCTTCGCCGGCGGGCCGCTCGCGCAGCGCATCGTCGGGGCGGCCCAGCTTGAACGTTTTTCCGAACTGTCGGCGCGCCATGGCGACGCGCTGCTGGTCGCGTTTCGCGCCATGCCCGTGCTGGCCGAAGCCACCACCATCCTGGCCGGCACGTCGCGAATGCCCCTGCCACGCTTTCTGTTGATGGTGTCGATCGGCAACGTGGTGGTCGCCGCGCTCTACGCCTGGCTCGGCGCGGCGTCAGCGAGCCAGTCTTCCTTCTTGCTGGTGTCGGTCGCCGCCTTTGCACTTCCGCTGCTCCTGATGCTCGCGACGCGCTGGTTCCTCCGCAACCGCACCCCGCCATCCACCGCCCCTTGACCCGAAGGAGTGAACATGCCCAGGCCCACCCCGGTTCCCGTCACCCCCGAACAGCTGCCCGAGCTCGCCCTCGCGGTGCTGAAGGCGGATCGCTTTCCGATTCTCGCCACGGTCGATGGCGATCAGCCCCGCGCACGGCCGATCACCGCCACCTGGACCGATGGGTTCACGGTCTACTTCGCGAATCTGAAACGATTCCACAAGACCGCCGAGCTCGCCGCCAATCCGAAGGTGGAACTCTGTTTTCTCGACAAGGGCGACGACCAGGTCCGCATCACGGGCATTGCCGAGCGGGTCACCGACCGCGCCACACTCGAAGAGGCGTTCACCCGCGACGCGCTGCTCAAGCAGTACCTCAAGAGCCCGGACAACCCCGAGTTCACGCTTTACCGGGTGCGGCCGAGCCGGGTGCGCTTCATGCGCGAGTGGGCGCTTGACTACTTTGAAGTTCCGGTCTGACCTGAACAACTGCGCCTCCCGGGCTGGGCAGCGCCCGAAGCGTCACTGAACGACACGGTTGCTGCGCTGCGCCTGCACGCCGCGCGAAGACGCCTGAACGGGTGCTGCCTCTGCGCCGCCCGAACGCGCACGCGGCGTGGGCGACCCGGACTGAGGGCAGTTCGACGCCTGCAGCGGCGGGAACTCGCGCGCAGACGCTTGCGCGTCGGTCAGCGTCTCAAGGAATGCAGCGAGGTCAGTCTTGTCCCGCGACGACAGGGGTGCGGGGCGCTGCACCCCTTCTGCGCCCCTCGGCGCAGCGCGGGCCGCGTGCCCCACCGCTTCGACCAAGGTGTCGACGCTGCCATCGTGCATGTACGGCGCCGTCACCGCCACGTTGCGCAGCGAGGGGGTGCGGAATTCGCCGCGCGTCGCAGCGTCGCCCCTGGGGGATTCTCGCGAGGCCGACTCACGCGCCTTGCGATCGCTGTGGCGACCGAACTGGTTATACGGACTTGCGCGCCACTCGGCCAGGCCCTGCTCACGACCAGCGTCGGCCCGGCCCGCCGCAACGCCCGAACGATGTTCGACGGCATGAAACGCCCCATCGGTGAAGTTGGGCCCCGAATGGCAAGCTGCGCACTGACCCTTGCCAACGAACAGCTCGGCGCCGCGGCGCGCCGCGCCTGGGTAATCGTCATTCGCCTGATGGGTCCCGCGCGCCAGCGTGTCGCGAAACCGATCGAAGGGCGTCCGGTCGGTCGTGAGCGTCTCGACAAAGGCGGCGATCGCTTTCGCGACATTGACCATCACACGCTCGTCGGCGTGCGCCAGCGGCGATGCGCCGAAGCTGCGCCAGTAGCGACAAGCCAGGCCATCGCCGACGCGCACCACATGCGCCACGTGGGCGGCATCTGAACCGATCTCGCGTGCATCGAGCAGGGGCCGCAGGCTGGCCATCCACAAACTGTCGCTGTTGCCGCCCCAGCCGAACCAGTGCGTCTGGCGCAGGTTGGCCAACGCGGGCGTGTTTCGGTCCACCGGCGCGAGCCCCTGCGCGCGTGCAATCCCATCCGTGAAGGCGCGATCGGTCTGGTGACATGAGATGCAGGCCACATAACCGTTCGCCGACATGCGCGGTTCACGGAACATTCGGTAGCCGAACTCGATCGCCGCCGGCCGGCCGGAGAGGCGATTGTTCGGATCCGGCCCACTGACGGGCGGCCAGGGGCCATGCAGGGCAAGCTTCGCCCGCGCCGCCGCACTCACGTCAGGCGTCGGCCCTGACGCCGCCAGCGTGCCCGCCGCCTGAACGGCCAGCGCGGCGGCCCACACCGGCATCAGTTTGCGAAAGTGGAGCTGAAGAGCCACATCGCATGGTCCACCCTAGCGAGGCCGATGTAAACACCTTTCGCTTTCACCTTTCGCTTTCGGCAGCCCGGGCTCAAAGCCAACCCGCGCGCCGGAAGCGCCAGTACAAGAGTCCGCCCGCCGTGGCGATGACACCCAGCGCCATCGGGTACCCATAGGCCCATTTCAGTTCGGGCATGCGTTCGAAGTTCATGCCCCAGATCCCCGCCAGCGCAGTGGACACGGCGAAGATGGCGGCCCAGGCGGCGAGCTGCTTGGTGGTTTCCGATTCTTCGATCGTCACCATCGACAGGTTCACCTGGATGGCCGTGCCGATCGTGTCGCGGATCGCGTCGATCGAACCGTTGATGCGCGACAGGTGGTCGTGCACGTCGCGGAAGTACTCCTGAGTCGTTGCGCACACCGCCGGCACGCGCCCGCCGTGCAACTTGCTCGTCACTTCCAGCAACGGCGCCACCGCGTGGCGCAGCACCGTGGCGCGGCGCTTCAATGAATAGAGCCGCTCGATGTTCGGTCGCGCTGCACCGGGCTCGAAAATCTGCTCTTCGATGCCGTCCAGTTCGGTCTCGATCGCGTCGAGCAGCGGGAAATAGCGGTCCACCACCGCGTCCATCAGCGCGTAAAACACGAAGCCCGCACCGTGGCGCAGCAGGTGCGGTTCGCGTTCGCAGCGTTCGCGCACGCCCAGGAAGTGCTGGGCGCTGCGGTTGCGCACCGACAGCACGAAGTTCGACCCGACGAAGATCGCCACTTCGCCCACATGCAGCTCGCCATCAATGGTTTCGAGCAACTGCATGATCACGAAGACCGTATCGCCGTACTCCTCGATCTTCGGGCGCTGGTGGCCATGGCGGGCATCTTCGACCGCCAACT
>JANNKS010000299.1:0-4209 GCA_031396425.1 Rhizobacter sp.
CGCGGCCAGCAGGGCAAGCGCCAGCAGCTTGTGCGCGTAAGGGCGGAAGGTCATGTGAATCTCCTCGGGTGGATGCGTATCGGGCAGGCTGAGAAGGCTTGCGCCAGATTCAGGAGCCGCGGTAAGTGCTGTAGCTCCACGGGCTCACGAGCAATGGCACGTGATAGTGCAGCGACGGGTCGTCGATGCCGAAGTCGAGCGGCACCTCGTCAAGGAACGGAACGTCGGGCAGGTCGGTGCCGTGCAGGCGGAAATACGCCGCCACCGAGAAGATCAGCCGGTAGCGGCCGCGCTTCAGCGCCGCACCCTCGAGCAGCGGTCCATCGGCTCGGCCATCATGGTTGAGCAGCAACTGCGAGACCGGCTCGGTGTGCAGGTCGTCCACCCGCAGCAGCGCCACCTTCATGCCAGCCGCCGGGCAGCCGTGGGCGGTGTCGAGCACGTGCGTCGTGAGTTTTCCCATCGGTTTCTTTCTCGCGCCCGGCCGTCGAAGCGCCGGATCAGGGTTGTCCTGGAGTGCAGGCGATTGCAGATTCGGGCAAAGTGTATACACTATCGCATACAACTCAAGTACTGGTGAACCCTGAGATGGCCCGCAGCGCCAACCTGAAGGTGATCGCACCGGGCAGCGTGCCGGTGATTGCAGACGCCGCCCGTCGCGGCCGTGCGTCGCCGGGCGACGGCACCACCGCCCGCACACGGCGCCAGGCGAAGGCGAACCCCGGCGGCTCAGCCGGGGGAAGCACCCAGCGCATCGTCGACTCGATCACCACGGCGATCGTCGAACGCCGCCTGATGCCCGGCACCAAACTCGTCGAACAGCAGATCGCCGACATCTTCAAGGTATCGCGCACCCTGGTGCGCCAGGCGCTCAACCAGCTCAGCCGCGACCACCTCGTTACGCTCGAACCCGCCCGCGGCGCCTTCGTGGCCCAGCCCAGCGTCGAAGAGGCGCGCCAGGTCTTCGAGGTGCGCCGCATGCTCGAAGCGGCTTTGGTAAAACGCCTGTGCAATGAAATCACCGACGCGCAGGTTGCCGAACTGCGGGCGCACCTCAGGATCGAACTCGAGGCCGTGCGGCGCACCGATGTGCCCGGCCGTACAAGGCTGCTCGCCGATTTTCATGTCGTGCTGGCGCGTCTGGCCGGCAACGAGGTGCTCGCTCATATGCTCGGGGACCTGCTGTCGCGCAGCTCGCTGATCGCGCTGATGTACCAGTCGTCGCATTCGGCGGAACATTCGCAGGACGAGCACGTGGCGCTCGTCGACGCGATCGAGCGCCGCGATGCACGCGCCGCAGCGCGCCTGATGGAGCAGCACCTGGTCCACGTTGAAAACAACCTGCGGCTGCACGCCCGCGTCTCGAACCTGGAATCGGCACTGCAAGCCGATTGAACCCGCGAAACTGCCATGACCGAAAAAGTCCAGACCCCCTATGCGCGCGACCTGAAGGGGTACGGCCGCCAGACGCCGCACGCCCAGTGGCCCGGGCGCGCGCGCATTGCCGTGCAGTTCGTGTTGAACTTCGAGGAAGGCGGGGAGAACTGCGTGCTGCACGGTGACAAGGCGTCGGAGGTGTTCCTGTCCGAGATCGTCGGCGCGCAGGCATTCGAGGCGCGCCACCTGTCGATGGAATCGATGTACGAATACGGCTCGCGCGCCGGGGTGTGGCGCATCCTGCGCGAGTTCGAGCAACGCAGGCTGCCGTTGACGGTGTTCGGCGTGGGCATGGCCCTGCAGCGCTGTCCCGAAGTCCTGGCCGCCTTCCTGGAAAACGGCTACGAGATCGCCAACCACGGCCTGCGCTGGATCCACTACCAGAACCTGCCCGAAGCGACCGAGCGCGAGCACATGCGCGAGGCGAGCGGGCTGCTGCGCGAACTGACCGGCGGCGAGTGGCCGCTGGGTTGGTACACCGGTCGCGACAGTCCGAACACACGCCGTCTCGTGGCCGACCAGGGCGGCTACGAATACGACAGCGACTATTACGGCGACGACCTGCCGTTCTGGCTGCAGGTGGCGCGCACCGACGGCAGCCGGGTGCCGCACCTGGTGGTGCCCTACACGCTCGACGCGAACGACATGCGCTTCGCGTCACCCCAGGGGTTCAATACCGCGGATCACTTCTTCACCTACCTGCGCGACACATTCGACGCGCTCTACGCTGAGGGCGAGGAAGCTCCGAAGATGATGAGCATCGGCATGCATTGCCGCTTGCTCGGCAAGCCCGGACGCATCGTCGCGCTGCAGCGCTTTCTCGACCACATCGGCGCGCACGACCGGGTCTGGGTGTGCCGGCGCATCGACATCGCCCGGCACTGGCGCGCAACGCACCCGTTCGACGCCGACACCGCATTCACCTGGACCTGATCATGCTGACGCTGGCCCAACTCAACACCGCCTCGCAAGCCGGGTTCACCGCCCTGCTGGACGGCACCTACGAACATTCACCGTGGATGGCCGAGCGCATCTTCGACAAGCGCCCGTTCGCAAGCCCGGCCGCGCTCAAGCACGCGTTCGCCGTCGCGCTGCGCGAGGCCGGTCGCGAAGCGCAGCTCAAGCTGATCCGTGCCCACCCTGAACTCGCCGGCAAGGCGATGGTCAGCAAGACGCTCACCGCCGAATCGACCAACGAACAAGGCAAGGCCGGCCTGACCGACTGCACGCCCGCGGAATTCGCGCACATCCAGGACCTGAACGCGCGCTACAACGCGAAGTTCGGTTTCCCGTTCATCCTCGCGGTGCGCGGGCCGCGCGGCACGGGACTGAACCGGCACCAGATCATCGCCACCTTCGAGCGGCGCCTTGCGCACCACCCCGACTTCGAACTCGCCGAATCGCTGCGCAACATCCACCGCATCGCCGAGATCCGATTGAACGACAAATTCGGCGTCACGCCTGTGCTGGGCCAGCAGGCCTGGGACTGCGCCGAGTTGCTCGGCCAGCACAGCGACCCGGGCTATGCCGAACAGGGCCAGCTCACCGTCACCTACCTGACCGCTGCCCACCAGGCGTGCCAGGTTCAGCTGGTGCGCTGGATGCGCGACTGCGGATTCGACGACGTGAACATCGACGCGGTCGGCAACGTCGTCGGTGTCTACCACGGCACCAACCCGCACGCCCGCAGGCTGCTCACCGGCAGCCACTACGACACGGTGCGCAACGGCGGCAAGTACGACGGACGCCTGGGCATCTTCGCGGCACTCGTGTGCGTGCGCGAGCTGCACCGCGCAGGCCGCCGGTTGCCGTTCGATTTCGAGGTGGTAGGTTTCGCCGAGGAAGAAGGCCAGCGCTACAAGGCGACCTTCCTCGGTTCGGGCGCACTGGTCGGCCAGTTCGACCCGGCGTGGCTGGACCAGGTCGACGCCGACGGCATCTCGATGCGCGCGGCGATGCGCGCCGCCGGCTTGCCGGCGACGCTCGAAGCAATTCGCGCGATCCGCCGAAACCCGGCCGACTACCTGGGTTTCGTCGAGCTGCACATCGAGCAGGGCCCGGTGCTCAACGAGCTCGATCTTCCGCTCGGCGTCGTCACCTCGATCAATGGCAGCGTGCGCTACCTGGGCGAGGTGCAGGGCATGGCGAGCCACGCCGGCACCACGCCGATGGACCGGCGCCGCGACGCCGCCACGGCCGTGGCCGAACTCGCGCTCTATCTCGAGAAGCGCGCCGCCGCGGTGCCCGAGCTGGTGGGCACGATCGGCATGCTCGAGGTGCCGGGCGGTTCGATCAATGTCGTGCCGGGCCGCTGCAGGTTCAGCCTCGACATCCGCGCCACCACGAACGCCGCGCGTGACGCCTGCGCCACCGACGTGGCGGCCGAGCTCGAGGCGATCTGCCAAAGGCGGGGCTTGAGCCACACGCTCGAAGCAACGATGCGCGCCGCCGCCGCACCCAGCCACCCCGTCTGGCAGGCGCACTGGGAGCGCGCCGTACGCGCGGTCGGCCTGCCGGTCCATCGCATGCCCAGCGGCGCCGGCCACGACGCGATGAAGCTGCACGAAGTGATGCCGCAGGCGATGCTTTTCGTGCGCGGCGAAAACGCCGGCATCAGCCACAACCCGCTTGAATCGAGCACGGCAGACGACATGCAGCTCGGCATCGTGGCGTTCATGCCCCTGCTCGCGCAGCTGGCATCCTAACATGGACCACCTTTCGCCCCCTGCCTTCCGTCATCCCGGCGCACGCGGGGATCCACTCTGTGTTGGC
>JANNKS010000487.1:0-3768 GCA_031396425.1 Rhizobacter sp.
GGTTGAACACGCCGCCATGGTCTGCACAAGCGCCTCGGGTATCAAGCAATCTGCGACGAGTGCCCGAACGCCGGCCTTCTGGTATCGTTTCGCGGTACTGTTTTGGGGCTGAGCCATGAGCACGACGCAAGACCTGGTGAGTGCACTGAAAGCCGAGCTGAAAGCAGCCGGCATCACTTACGCAGAACTGGCCGGCCATCTCGGGCTGGCCGAATCGAGCATCAAGCGGGTGTTTGCGAAGGCCGACATGCCGCTGTCGCGAATCGACGAAGTGCTGCGCGTGCTGAAGATGGATTTCGCTGAACTCGCGCGCAAGGTCGCCGATGCCCAACCGTTGCGCCGCGAACTCACGCACGAGCAGGAACGCGCGCTCGTGTCGGAACGCAAATTGCTGCTGCTGGCGATCTGCTGCCTGAGCCAGTGGACCTTCGACCAGATGACGTCGACCTACAAGTTCACCGACGCCGAATGCGTGAAGCACCTGGTGCAGCTCGACCGGCTCGGCATCATCGAGTTGCGCCCGCTGAACCGCTATCGGCTGAAGGTGGCGAAGGGCTTTCGCTGGCTGCCGCACGGCCCGGCGATGGAGTACTTTCGCAAACACGTGGTCGACGACTACTACAGCGGTGGTTTCGACGGCGAAGGTGAAATGCTGATGTTGGTGCACGGCCAGATCAGCAAGGGCCTGGCGGCCACGTTCACGGAACGTTTGCAGCGCGTCGGGCAGGACTTTGCGCAGCAGCACCTGGCCGACCTGAAACTCAGCGCCGTGCTTAAACGACCCTACACCTTGGTGGTGGGCATGCGGTCCTGGCTGTTTGCAGCGTTTCGCGACTTGAAGCGCGCCGACGCGGCGCGTTGACCGCGGTCGAGGCCCGGGAGGTGCCGCTTCAGGGTATCGGCTGAAGCCTGCGTGCCGGCGCCGCCTGCGACGGGGTGGGCGGCGCGTCGAGGCGGGACACCGCGGCGCGATACGGCGGGTCGAGCAGCGAGAGCAGCGGGCTGCCGATAGCGCGCGCGTAGCTCACGACGGTTTCGCGCGGGTCCTGCGGCAACGGCTGCCACGGGTTGGCGCCATGGGCAAGCAGGTACTCGACGGTGCTGCGGCGCAGCGCCTCGTCCGTCATGGTGTTCGGCGTCAGCACACGCACCAGCGGCAGCCAGGGCAGGTGGCCGCCACGCGAGGCCGGGCCGCCGTTCACCAGCTCGGGCACACGCGTCAGCCACCAGTCGAGGGCCGGCCAGTCGCCTTTGCGCAGGGCCACTTCAAAGCCGCTCGGCAGCTCACCCACATAGGCCCCGAGTGCCTGACGCGGCGAGTGGCCCTGCGATTCAAGCTCGCGCGCAAACGACGAGTTCAGGTGCTCGGGGTGCAGCGCACTCAAAGGGCTGAACGCCAGGCCGCGGCTCGGCAGCCACTGCGCCGCGGCCCAGTGGTCGAGGACGCCGTCCAGCCCGACGGCGCGCGCATTCGGGCAACTCAGCAGCCGCAGCGCATCGTGGTGAACCGAGCGCGCATCGGCCAGAGCCAACCAGCGCAGTGCGGCCAGTTCGTCGGCCGATGCATTGGAGAAATTCGGACAGCCCTGCGCCTGCGCGAGCGCCACCAAGGGTGCCTTGGTGCACGCTTCGGGCAAGGCGCCGCGCGCCAGCAGCTCGGGCAGCACGCGCCAGAGCCGCGGTTCGCGCGCGGCCAGCGTGAGCGGGCATTCCGGCAGCCCGGACGCGGCAACGTCCTTGGCGAGCAGGCTGCCGGCTGCGAATTCACCGCAGCGCGTTCGAAGCGCGCGTTCAACGGAATTCAGCTGGTCGCAGCGCGGAGGGTCGCCTTCGGTGAACTTGTCGTGCAGGTGGATCAGCACCAGCGACGTGGTGCAGCCACTGACGAGCACACCGAGTGCCAGCAGGAACAGACCAGCCGTGAAGCGTCGAACCGAAGTCATGGAACCGGGCAGGAGCCTCGCAGGGCAGGCTCGGAAGTGGCGAGCCCCATGCTAGGGTTTCAGCCCGGCTGCTACGACTGCAGACGTAAGGACTTGTCGTTCGGCGCTTGCCGACTGAATCGGTGCGCTCTGCGATTTTTCCCCTGGGTCGGGCCGGCAGGGCACCGGGTCGAAATCGACCCGCCTGGCCGGCGGTCAGGCCGCGTGCGATTCGAGCTTGTAGTGTGCACCTGGGTACTGGCCCAGCGCCTTGACCAGAAACGGCATGATGCCGAGCAATTGTTCATGCAAGGTGTAGGGCGGATTGATGATGAACACGCCACTGCCTGCCAGCCCAAAGCCGGGTTCGCTGGTCTGCTGCACCGTCATCGTCACATGCAGCCAGCCCTTGGGCGCGAGCGCGATGAGCTTGCGCGGCAACTGGGCAGCTTCAAGTTTGCTCACCTGCGGATACCAAATCATGTACACGCCTTCGGCGAAACGCGCGACGGCGTCGCGCAGCGACAACACGACCTTGGCGTAGTCGCCACGCCCCTCGTAGCTCGGGTCCATCAAGACCACAGCCCGGCGTGTGGACGGCGGCACCTGGCCCTTCAAACCATCGAAGCCGTCGCTGTCGATGACCTCGACGCCTTTCATGTCCTTGACATAGGACTGCACGATGCGATGGTCGGTCGGGTGAATCTCGAACAGGCGGTGCTGGTCGCCACGGCGCAGCAGCATGCGGCCGATCGCAGGTGAACCCGGGTACTGCTCCAGACGGCCGTTCGGGTTGAACTGCCGGACCAGGTCGAGGTAGTCGGCCACCGCAGGCGGTGGGTCTTCCATTGCCATCAGGCGCGCGATGCCCTGCTCGAATTCGCCCTTCTTGCGCGCGTACTGGCCCTGCAATGAATAACCACCCGCGCCGGCATGGGTGTCGACCAACCGATAGGCCTTGGGCTTGCTGTTCATGTAGCGCAGCACCAGCGTGAGCACGCAGTGCTTGAGCACGTCGGCATGGTTGCCGGCGTGAAAGGCGTGGCGGTAGGCGAGCATGGGGTGGCGTGCATTCAGCCCGGTAGGCACGCCAGGGGCCGCAGCGTCAGCGCCGCAGCCCGGGTCGGCTGGCCGGAGTGGGGCTCAGGCGGGGATGCGCAGCAACTGGCCGGGGTAGATCTTGTCCGGATGGTTGAGCATCGGCTTGTTGGCCTCGAAGATTTTCATGTAGGCGTTCGCATTGCCATAGTGCGTCTTGGCGATCGCCGACAAGGTGTCGCCCTTGACGACCGTGTAATAGCGCGATTCGTCGGCGGGCTCGCTCACCGTCAACATGTCGTTGACCTGGCTGACGCCTGTGACATTGCCGCAGCACAGCACGATCTTCTCCTTGGTGGCCTGGTCGGGGGCCACACCGGCCACCGTCACGCTGCCGCTCGCACCGTCGAAATCGACGCTCAGACCGTCGGCACTGAGGTTTTGCGTCCCGATGTAGGTCACGATGGCGTCCGCAGCGGTTTGGTTGGCTTGCGCCAGCTGCGCCTGCAGCGCCGCGTTGTCGGGCGCAGCTTCGGCCTTCTGGGCAACGGCTTCGGCTTCCTTGTGACCGAACAGCTTCTGACCGGCTTCCTTGAAAAAACTGATGATGCTCATGGTGTCTCCGAATGAATGGGGGTCTTGACCGCGGCAGTTCGATGGCACTGCGCGCACAACTGTAGCTTGTCCGTGTTTCGCCGCACCACCGGTGCGCGCGGCCGTCACCTGGCGGCGGCGCCAGCGCGGGCCCGAAACAGCTCCGGGATGCCCACCTCGCGCGGGCCGGGAATCAGCTCGAATCGGTCTGCCG
>JANNKS010000495.1:0-1507 GCA_031396425.1 Rhizobacter sp.
CGAAGTGCTCGACGATCTGGCGGCTGATGGGCAGGCCCAGCCCGGTCCCGGCGGGCCGATCGGCTGCGTCGCCGCCTTGCCTGAACTTCTCGAAGATCAGCGTGCGCTGCTCTTCGCGCACGCCGCTGCCGTTGTCCTGCACTTCAACGAGCACACCGGTGGGTTGCGCTTGCAGCCGCACGATGACCCGGCCACCCTGCGCCGGCAGGAATTTCGCGGCGTTGGACAACAGGTTGAGCATCACCTGCATCAGCCGGTCGGGGTCGGCCCTGATCGAGGCAACTGAATCGGGCGCGTCGAGTTCGACGATTCCGCCACGTTCGCGAAACATCTCGGCCGTGGTCTGCATGGCCTGCGCGAGCAACGAACGCAGGTCGACGTCGGCGCTGTGCCACTGCGCGTGGCCGGATTCGATCTTCGCCATGTCGAGCACCTGGTTCACCAGGCGGCTCAATCGTTCCGTCTCGGCAACGATGATGCCGAGGAACTGCTGGCGCTGTGCGGCGTCCATCTCGGCATCGTCGACCATCAATTCCGACAACGCCCGTATCGAGGTCAAGGGCGTGCGCAATTCGTGCGTGACCGAGGACATGAAGTCATCCTTCAGGCGGTCCAGGCTCTTGAGTTGTTCATTCGCGGCGCGCAGCTCGGCGCTGGCGCGTTCGAGCGACCGCGACTTGTCTTCCAGCGCATGCGAATAGGCGCGCACCTGCGACGCTTCGTCGAGCATGCGCAGCACGTCGTCCAGGCCGAGCGCCTCTTCCTCGGCGATCGATGCAACCATCACGCGCGCCGAGGCGCTGCCGATCGCTCCCGCCAGTTGCGTTTCGACGAACTGCACCAGTTCGGCGTCGGGTGCGAGTTGGTCCGCGCCGTTCTTGCCGCGCTGGCGTGCGTAGTCGTCGAACATCTGCTCAGAGCGTTGCGTGCCGAGGAAACGCCCCACCAGTGAGCGCAGATCGGCGAGTCGCGCGCTGCCGCGCCAGAACACCGGGCCGACGCGCCCGCCCGCGCGCGTGCGATCGAAGATGTCGACGAACAACAGCGCCTGGCTGGTCTCCTGCGCGGAAGGGGCGCGCCACAGCGACCAGCCCACGTAGGCCGCAATGTTGGCCAGCAGGCTCCAGAACAGCGAGTGCGTCAGGTTGTCCAGACCGGTGAGGCCGAGCAATTGTTCGGGCCGCAGGAGGTCGAGCCCCCAGGGCCCCTGGCGCACGAATTCGACCGGCATCCAGCCCGACTTGGCGATCGACGGCAGCATCAGGGTATAGGCCCACAGCCCGAACCCCAGGCCGAGACCGGCGAGCGCGCCGCTGCGCGTTCCACCCTTCCAGTACATGCCGCCCAGCACCGCCGGCGCGAACTGGGCGACCGCCGCAAAACTGATCAGGCCGATGCTGACCAGCGCGTAGGCCTCGCCGGCGACGCGGAAGTACACGAACCCGAGCAGCAGGATGCCCAGGATCGCCGCACGGCGAATTCGCAGCAGCAGGCGGCTCAGGTCGCC
>JANNKS010000520.1:0-1684 GCA_031396425.1 Rhizobacter sp.
CGCGAGTCCCGCTGGTGAATCCGTGGGTCGACGAATCGCCATAACTAGGTGCCCTGCCCAGCGCAGCGGCGAAGCCCGGGCCTCCACGATCTGGGATGGCAGCTTTCGGGACATCGATTTGCAGGGCCGACTGACTGGAACAGCCGAAGGCTGTCGACCGGCGCCTCCGCAGCAGTGACCGGTCTCGCTCTCATTGCTGGCCTTTGCCGAGCGCCTGAGGCCAGTCAACTCCAGACGGACGTGCCACCCTTCGCAGGGGGCGGCGCAGGGACAGTTGCACCTACTGACGCCCTTCATCGGCAGAAATACTCACCTTTTGCCATGACCTTGGCGCGCTGCTTTCAACCGGGCTGCAGCGCCTCGACCGGCTCGAAGCGGCCCAGCCGCACCACGGTGCTGCCCGGCGCGAGATGGGCCAGGCCCGGCATCACCAGCACGGTGTTGTCGTAGGGCGCGAACCAGGTGTGGTCGCCGTCGCGGGCGATCGGCGTGCCGGCCTGCGGCACCACGCCCAGGCCCACGATCGGCACCAGGAACTCGAACGCCATCGAGCGCGCGACCACGCCTTCGGTGACGCGCACCACTTGCTGCTGGGGCGGCGGCACCCGGCGCGTGCGGGCGAGCGCCCAGGCGCGATCGACCACACCAGTGTGCGCCAGGAAACGCATCAGGGTGTCGATCGCGACCTCCTGCGCCGCGGCCTCCCAGTGCTGCCCGCATTCGATCAGCAGCGCGCGCTTGGGGCTGGCCGGGTCGCCAAAGCCGCCACGCTCGATCATTCGCAGCCCGGCGGCCTGGCCGGTGTCGATCAGCAGGTCGGCGGGCACGCCCATCTCAGCCGCATAGCGCGCGTTCTTGTCGACGCGGCCGCACACCATCAGCGGGCGGCAGGGTTCGCTCATCGAATGGATGTCGAGCAACAGATCGGCGGCGTCGACGAAGGGCTGCAGCGCGCGGGCGCGGCGCAGCTCGCTCGAATCGCGCGCGCCGAACAGCACCTCGTCGGCCCAGACGCGGTTCAGGTCTTCATCGGCGAAGCGTGACGGGTGCGGGTCGGCCGGGTCGAAGCGCGCGTAGGCGTCGACATTCGCGAACACCAGCGTCAGTGTTCCGCGCACCGGCACCACGCCTTGTTCGAACAGGTGCACCAGCGCCAGCGCGCCGCACAGCTCGTTGCCATGCGTCAGGGCCTGCACCAGCACGTTCGGCCCGGGGCGACCCGAATCGAGCACGTGGACGAAGTCGACACCTCGGTTGCCGTGGCGGAAGGGCGCGATGTCGGGTGGCGTCAATTCGATCGCCGCAGGCGACGGCGGCGGCTCGGGGGCACGCAAGTCGCCAAACCGAGGTGTGTCGCCTGATGGCTGTGGGTCGTGCCTGCTGGGCTGCGCTGCCTGACCCGGCCGCGGCTCGAAGGGGGCGCGCTTGCTCATGTCCGCAGTATCGCGCCGCGCCGCACTGGGGTGGATCCGGATGCCTATGCATCATGCGAAGGACTAGCATGCCCTTGTGTTTTGGCCCTGTTTGACGGAGATGAAGCCATGCAAGAACATGAACTGCGCGGGTTGATTGAAGAAGTCCGTGAAGGCAAGCTGCCGCGCCGCAGCTTCATCCAGCAGATGGTGGGCCTGGGCCTGACCGCGCCGATGGCGTCGATGATGCTGATGCACTCGGGCATCGCCAA
>JANNKS010000619.1:0-4958 GCA_031396425.1 Rhizobacter sp.
CCGGCACCGTTGGGCGCCTTCTGCTTTGGCTCACACTCGCCGCGATTCCCCTTTCAGCCAGCGCCGATGGCACAGGAAAGCGCTACATGGGGCGCGAAATTTCAGCGGTGATGGGCTGGCAGGGCGCGGCCTGGCTCGAGCGCGAAGAACGCGACCGCGAAGAGCGCACCGACCTGCTGCTGGCCGCCCTGGCACTGCAGCCCGGCATGGTGGTGGCGGACATCGGCGCCGGCACCGGTTACCTGTCGCGGCGCATGGCTCCGGCAGTGATGCCAGGCGGCAAGGTCTGGGCTGTCGACGTGCAGCCTGAAATGATCGGCCTGCTGCAGGCCGGCGCGAAGCGCAGCGGGCTGACGCAGATCGAGGCGCGGCTCGGCGCGGTCGACGACGTCAGGCTGCCCGCTGCTTCGGTGGACCTGGCGGTCATGGTCGACGTCTATCACGAGCTGGCCTACCCGTATGAGGTGATGGCCAGCGTGATGAAGGCGCTCAAGCCCGGCGGCCGTGTCGTCTTCGTCGAGTACAAGGCCGAGGACCCGCGCGTGCCCATCAAGCCGCTGCACAAGATGAGCGAGGCGCAGATCAAGCGCGAGGCCGCCGTCTTCGCGCTGGACTGGGAGCGCACCGTGAGCACGCTGCCCTGGCAGCACGTGGTGGTGTTCCGCAAGCGGGGCTGAGCGCCCGGCTGGTTTGTCACCAGGGATTCCTTTTCAACTGCATGAGCGATTCCATGATTCTGTCTCTGGCTGTCCTGAGCACGGCCTTGTTGTTCGGTGGCATGACGCTGTACTCGTTCGGCTTTGCCGCCTTCCTGTTCACGGCGTTTCCTGCGAAGACCGCAGGAGAGGCTTTGCGTCGCGCCTTTCCCTGGTTCTACGCGTTCGTGATTGCCACGTCGGCTGCGGCCGCCTTGCTCTGGTGGCCCCGCGACGCCGTCTTTGCCGCGGTGATGGCCGCGGTGGCCGTCACCACCGTGCCCGTGCGGCAGATCTTGATGCCAGCGATCAATCGCGCCACCGACGCTGGCCTGCGCCAGCGCTTCAAGTGGCTGCACGGTCTTTCCGTGGTGGTCACCCTCGGGCACATCGCCGCCACGGGATGGCTGCTCTCGAATCTCGCTTGAAAGCTCGATCAGGATCCTCTCCGCCCGCACGCCACTGTGCACACCGGCCTTTCCACGTCGCGCAGCAACTCACCCAACGCCAATCTTCGCCTCGTGCCCGCGCAGCTGAATCACCCCGGTCGAACGGGGTCACGGTTCACGGCAAGCTCCACGAGACCAGGCGCACGCGGCGCGAACACCACCCGCAACGTCTGTGCAATGTCGCGCACCTCGGCCCCCGCCAGCGCGCCCTTGGCCTGCAGCAACCGGTGCAATTCGGGCAGGTGATAGTGCGGCACGGCGGGGTACAGATGATGTTCGAGGTGATGGTTGACGTGGTGCGGAAACAGCAGCGCGCGGCCCAACCAATTGCCCAGCGTTCCGGTTGTGCGGTTGCAGCGCGCCGCGGTCAGCGCCGAACTCAGGTCGGTGACGGCCCCATGTTCTGCGATGGCGCGCAGCCGCAGGATGGGCTGCAGCACGGTGAGCATCGGCAGCAGCCAGAGCAAGAGGTACAGCGCCAACGCGGCCCAACCGCCGAGCGCGACGGCGACCACGGGCGCACCGAGTTGGAACGCGAGCACCGCCCAGCGGTCGCTGCGCGCACTGGCACGAAGTGCGGCCGAGGTGTCGTCCAGCGGCCGCGCAGCGCGATGGGTCTGTGCATTGATCGCCGGCGCGCCGAAGAAGTAGGCGAAGGTCTTCCAGGCGTTCAGCCCGAACAGGTCTGACGCGAGCTTTTTCCACAGGTACGCCACACCCCGCGGATAACCGCCGTGGATCGCGGTGTCGGGGTCTTCGTCGGCGTACAAGTGGTTGTGGTGCAGCCGGTGGATGACGCGGTAGGTGCACATCGAGATGCCGCTGGCCATGCCGATCAGGCGGCCCGCCCCGTCATTCAGCGCGCGCGAACGGAACAGCCGGTAGTGCGCTGCTTCATGTGCCAGGATGAACAGCGCGTGCTGCTGCACGCCGATCACCAGCACCGCCAGCGCCAGCCAGGGGCTGGGCCAGACAGCAATGCCGAAACCCACGGCGAGCGCGATCGCACCCGCCGTCAAGGCCACGCTGGCAAGCGAGCGCCGGTCGTTCAATTCGGTCAGTGGTGCCAGTTCGGCACTCGACAGGGTGCGCCGCGCTGCTGCATTGCCGATGCCAACGCCGCCAGGCGCCGCCGACGCGGGCCGAGTGGCGAGCGGCCGCAGGTCGTTGCGGAACTCTTCGCCGCGTTCGGAGGCGTCGTTGTGCTGCATGGTGACGCGCAATCTAGCGTCGCGCCACACCAGGGTCAATCGCCCTGGCGACCGGCCGAGCTCGGCAGGGCCAACGCGACAGGAAAAACTCATCGCGGTAGCCCGGGGGTCCGGGCCGGGTTGGCGTGGAACAGGTTCCGGCCCGGCCGCGAGGGAAACCCCTGAGCCCCGGTCCAAGCCCTGGACACTCCACCGCGCGGCCGGTCGGTTTATGCTCATCGGGCGATGGGACCTCGCATCCAGGCACCCTCACCCCAACCGACCCCACGCTCCCGCCCGTGAACATCGCCCAACCCTTCCTGGCCCGCTCGCGCAGCCACCCGGATCTGCAAGCCATCAGCCACGCCGGCAAGACCTTGAGCTATGGCGCCCTGGCCCATCGTGCCAGCGGTCTGGCGGGCGGCCTGCGCAGCCGGTTGGGGTTGCGCGAACGCGACCGCGTGGTGATCTACCTGGAAAACCGGCCCGAGTTCTTCGAACTGCTGTTGGCGTCGTGGGTCGCCGGCCTGTGCGCCGTGCCGGTGAATGCCAAGCTGCACCCGCGCGAGGTGGCGCACATCGTCGCGGACTGCGGCGCCAGCGTCGTTTTCACCAGCGCCAGCCTGCGCGCAGGCTTCCCGGACCATTGGGATGTGCTGAGTGGCGCACACGCGTTGATCGAGGTCGACGACGACGCCTATGCGCGCTGCGTGCGCAGCGCAGCCCTTCCCTGCGCCGACACCGCGCCGACCGACCTGGCGTGGCTGTTCTACACGAGCGGCACGACCGGCGTGCCCAAGGGCGCGATGCTGACACACCGCAACCTGATGACGGCGTCGCTGGCGTATGCCGCCGACGTCGAGCAGATCCTGCCCGGCCAGACGATGCTGCACGTCGCCGCGCTGTCGCACGGCTCGGGGCTGTACGCGTTGCCGCACCTGTTCGGCGGCGGCCACCAGGTGATCGCGCCGGGCTTCAGCACCGACCTCGTGTTCGATGCACTGCAGCGCCACCCGGCGGTTTCGATGTTCGCCGCGCCGACGATGCTGTCGCGCCTGGTGCGCGCGGCCGAAGGAGCGCCCAACCCCACCGGCCAGCTGAAGACGATCCACTACGGCGGCGGGCCGATGTACCTGAGCGACCTGCTGCGCACGCTCGACCTGTTCGGCCCGCGCCTGTTCCAGGTCTACGGCCAGGGCGAAAGCCCGATGACGATCACCGGCCTGACCGGCACTGACCACGCCGGCCCACGCGACGCTGCACACCTGGCGCGGCTGGCGTCGTGCGGCACGCCGCGCACCGGCGTGGACGTGCGCGTGGTGAACGACGCCGGCGCCGACGTGAAAGACGGCGAACTCGGCGAAGTGGTGACGCGCAGTGATTGCGTGATGGCCGGCTACTGGAACAACGCGAAGGCGACCACGTCGGCGCTGCGCGACGGGTGGCTGTGGACCGGCGACATCGGCACGCTCGACGGGCGCGGTTACCTGACGTTGCGCGACCGCTCGAAAGACCTGATCATCCGCGGCGGCAGCAACATCTACCCGCGCGAGATCGAAGAAGTGCTGCTGAAGCACCCGGCGGTGATCGAGGTGTCGGTGGTCGGGCAGGCCGACGCCGACCTGGGTGAGGTGCCGGTCGCGTTCGTCGTCATGCAACCCGGCATGGAGCTGCCGGCCCACGAACTGGACGCGCTGTGCCTGGACCACATCGCACGCTTCAAGCGGCCGCGCGACTACCATGCCATCGACAGCCTGCCGAAGAACAACTACGGCAAGGTCCTGAAAACCGAGTTGCGCAAGCGGCTCACCGAGGGGGGCGCATGATGCCCGATACCGATGCGTGATGTGTTCGTGGCCGGCGTGGGCTCCACCACTTTCGGCAAACATGGTGCGACGACTATCGAGGCACTCGCCGTCGAGGCGGCGGCGCACGCGATCCTCGAATCGGCGATCGACCGCCAGGACATCGGCGCGCTTTACCTCGGCAACTTCATCAGCGGGCCGCTGACCGGCCAGGAAGTGCTGGCCGGCATCGTCGGCGAACGACTGGGCCTGGGCAACATTCCCTGCACCAAGGTGGAAGGCGCGTGCGCATCCGGCGGCATCGCGTTTCGGCACGCCTGGATTGCGGTGGCCAGCGGCATGTGCGATGCGGCCCTCGTGGTGGGCGTCGAGAAGATGACGCATGCGTCCACCGCCGAAGTGACGACGGCGCTGAACTGCGCGCTCGACAACCAGAACGACGGCGCCCGTGGCCTCACCTTCCCCGGCCTGTTCGGCCTGGCCTGGCGCGCCCACGCGCAGCGTTTCGGCACCACGCGCGAAGACGTCGCGGCGGTGGTGATCAAGAACAAGGCGAACGGCCTGAAGAACCCGCTCGCGCAGATGGGCGCCAAGCTGAGCCTGGGTCAGATCGAGGCCTCGGCGATGATTGCAGACCCGCTGCAGATGTTCGACTGCTGCCCGGCAAGCGACGGCGCCGCCGCGCTGGTGCTGTGCTCGGATCGCCTGCTCGGCGCAGCCGACAAGGCGCGCATCCGCGTGCTGGCCTCGGCGCAGACCAGCGGCTCGCCGCGCATTGCGAACCACCCCGACCTGTGCTCGTTCGACGCCACCGTCAGC
>JANNKS010000634.1:0-9720 GCA_031396425.1 Rhizobacter sp.
CGAAACCATCGTCGTCTCGCCCGGCGAAACGCAATTCGAACTGGAGGGCCTGGCGGTCGGGCTGATCCGCAACAACATGCTGATGTAGCGGCCATGGCAACCCGAATCAAGACGCCCAAAGCCGACAGCGCCGCCAGTTGCGCGGCTCTCGAGCAACTGCCCAACATCGGCCCGGCACTCGCGGCCGACCTGCGGCTGATCGGCATCGGCCACCCACAAGACCTGCGCGGCAAGGACGCCTTTGTGCTTTACCAGCGCCTGTGCGCTGCGACGGGCCGGCGCCACGACCCCTGCGTGCTCGACACCTTCATGGCCGCCACCGACTTCATGCGCGGTGCGCCAGCCGCACCGTGGTGGCATTACACGCCGCAACGCAAGGTGTTGTTCGGCGCCGTTTGACCGCTGCGCCGAGCCCGCGGCACCGGCCAGGGCGCCTGCGCCGCAGCGATCAAGACAACGCGCCGAGGTAGTCGCTCTTGCCCAGGTCGACGCCACAGTGGCGCAGCAAGGCGTAGGCGGTCGTCACATGGAAGTAGAAGTTGGGCATCACGAAGTGCTTCAGGTAGAACTCGCCTTTGAGCGTGATCGATCCGTCGCGGCGCGGTACCACCACGTCCTTGGCCTCGGTGCCGTCGATCTGACTTGCCGGCACTGAACGCACGAACTCGACCGTCTTCTGGATGCGCACGCGCAACTCCGCCAGACTGGCTTCGGTGTCGTCGAACTTCGGCGCCTCCACGCCGGCAAGACGTGCCACACCGAACTTGGCGGCATCGCAGGCGATCTGGATCTGCTTCGGGAACGGCAACATGTCCGGCGCCAGGCGAGCCGTCAGGTAGACCTGCGGATCGAACTTCTTCGCGGTGGCGTGCGCCTCGGCTTTGTCGAGCCACAGCGAGAGGTTGCCGAACATTCGCACGAAGACCGGAACGCTGGCCGAGTGCATGCTGATGGACATGGGGGTTCTCCGGATGTTTTGACGGCCCGGCATGCTACAGCGAGTGCCTTGCCCGTGCACAATGGCGCCCTCACCCAACCTGCCAACGCGCTGACGTGAACATCATCATCCTCGACGACTACCAGGACGCAGTGCGCAAGCTCGATTGCGCCACCCTGATGGCGCCGCTGAATGCCAAGGTGTTCACCAACACGGTCAAAGGCATCGGCCAGCTGTCGGTGCGTTTGCGCGACGCCGACATCCTGGTGCTGATTCGCGAACGCACGCACTTTCCGCGCCCGTTGCTGGAAAAGTTGCCCAAGCTCAGGCTCATTTCGCAGACCGGGCGTGTCGGCTCGCACATCGATGTGGAGGCCTGCACCCGGTTGGGCATCGCCGTTGCCGACGGGGCGGGCTCGCCGCAGGCCGCTGCAGAACTGACCTGGGCCCTGATCATGGCCTCGATGCGGCGCCTGCCGCAGTACATCGGCAATCTCAAGCACGGCGTGTGGCAACAGTCGGGCATGAAAGCGGCCTCGATGC
Source organism: Rhizobacter sp. (assembly GCA_031396425.1). Lineage (GTDB taxonomy): Bacteria > Pseudomonadota > Gammaproteobacteria > Burkholderiales > Burkholderiaceae_C > JAEMQF01. The sequence continues at coordinate 1,481 of JANNKS010000634.1, forward strand.
CGCCGAATTTCGGCGTTGGTCAGGTGCTCAAGGGCCGCATCCTGGGCGTGTGGGGTTACGGCAAGGTCGGTCGCCTGGTCGCGAGTTTCGGCCAGGCGTTCGGCATGCATGTCCAGGTCTGGGGCGGCGAGGCGTCGCGATTGCGGGCGGTGGCCGATGGTTGCTCGGCAGCCCCCAGCTGCGAAGCATTCTTCGAGACCAGCGACGTGCTTTCACTGCACCTTCGGCTGAGCGATGCGACCCGCGGTATCGTCAAGCTCGACGCCCTGTCCCGCATGAAACCGACCGCGCTGATCGTGAACACATCGCGCGCCGAGTTGATTGTCGATGGCGCGCTGGTCACCGCACTGAACCGCGGCCACCCCGGCCTCGCAGCGGTGGATGTGTTTGAAAACGAGCCCATTCTCCAGGGCCACCCGCTGCTGCGCATGGAAAACGCGGTCTGCACTCCGCACATCGGCTATGTCGAGCAAGACAGCTACGAGATGTATTTCCGTGCAGCGTTCGAGAACGTACTCAATTTCGTCAACAACAAACCCAGCAACATCGTCAACCCTGAGGTTCTGAACCCATCGAAATGAACAGCGCTGGCCTCGGCCCGGGAAGCCCGCGACCTGCCGCCCGCTGGGCCTTGCTGCTGGGCAATTTCATGATCGGGTGCGGCGTGATGGCCGCGCAAGGAACGCTGAACGACATCGCGCACTCGCTCGAGGTGTCGATCGCACTGGCCGGCCAGTTGATTGCGATTGCGGCGGCCGTGATGTGTTTCGGCGCCCCGGTGCTCGCCGGCTGGGCGGCCGCCTTTGACCGGCGCAAACTGCTGGCCTTTGCGCTGCTGTGGTACGCCGTTGGGCACGCGCTGTGCGCATTGATGCCAAGCTACGTGGCGTTGTTGCCGGTGCGAGCCGTCACGATGCTTGGCGCGGCGCTTTTCACGCCGCAAGCTGCCGCCGCAGCCGGCGTGATGGCGCTCCCCCAACACCGCGCGCGCGACATCACGTTTGTCTTTCTCGGTTGGGCGCTGGCTTCGGTGGTGGGGGTGCCGCTCACCGCCTGGGTCGGCGAGGTGCTGGGCTGGCGCGTCGCCTTCGCCGGCATCGCCGCGTGCAGCGCCGCTGCCGCGGCTGCGGTGTTTCTGGCCCTGCCCAGCGGCGTGCGGCCGGCTGCAATGTCGTTGCGCGCCTGGAAGGCCATCTTCACCGACAAGGTGCTGATGGCGATGGTTCTCGTGACGGCGCTGCATTCAACCGGCCAGTTCACGCTGTTCGCCTACATCGCGCCGTACTTCAAGCTCGAACTCGCCGCCAGCCCGGCCCAGATCAGTCTGTTGTTCCTGGGGTTTGGCGCCAGTGGCTTGATCGGCAGCGTGCTGCTGAGCAAATCCATCGAGCGCCTCGGCATCGACCGGTCGGTCTCCATTTCGCTTGCACTCATCGCACTGACCCTGCTGATCTGGCCTCTGGGCACCAGCGTCGCCGGGATGCTGCTGGTGTTGATGCCCTGGGGCCTGGGGTGCTTTTCCAGCAACTCGGCGCAGCAGGCGCGCTTGAACGCTGCAGCACCTGCATTCGCGCCGGCGCTGATGGCGCTGAACACCTCGGCCATGTACCTCGGCCAGGCCGGCGGTGCGGCCGGCGGTGGCTGGCTGGTCGCGCACAGCGGCTTCGGCCTGCTGCATTGGGTTGGCGCCGCCTGGGTCCTGTTGGCGATCGCCTTGAGCCTGAGTATGGTTCGCATGGCCAGGAAGGCCACCGCGTGAACCCGGTTCCGCCCGCACCCTCCAGCCCTCGCGAGCTCTTCTGGGCCTGCAACGCGCTCGCCTTGCAGGGTTTCGGCGGCGTGCTGGCGGTGGCACAGCGTGAACTGGTGGAACGCAAAGCATGGCTAAGCCGCGAGCAGTTTCTCGAGTTGATCTCGATCAGCCAGATCCTGCCTGGGCCGAACATTGTCAACCTCGGCCTGATTCTGGGAGACCGCTACTTTGGAGCGCGCGGCGCGATCGCGGCGCTCGCCGGCCTGCTGGCCGCGCCACTGCTGATTGTGCTCGCACTGGCAGCGCTCTACGCTGAATTCGCGCACCTGCCAATGGTGGCTGGTGCCCTGCGCGGCATGGGGGCCGTGGCCGCCGGCCTGGTGATGGCCACGGCCTTGAAGCTGTCGAGTGCGCTCAAGGTCAATCCGCTCGGCCTGACCGGATGCGCCGCTGTCGCCGGCATGGCTTTCGTCGCCATCGGCTTGCTGCGCTGGCCACTCGTTGCGGTGCTGCTGCTGCTCGGCGGCGTCGCGGTGGGAGCGGCGTGGAAGAAGCTGCCAAGGTAGAACGCGATGGCCCTGCTGCACCCCTTGCTCAGCCTGCCCGAACTGCTGGGCCTGATGTTGCATTTCATGTTGCTGAGCCTGCTCGCCGTGGGTGGAGCGATCACCACCGCTCCGGACATGCAGCGTTATGTCGTGATTCAAAACCCCTGGATCACCGACGTCCAGTTCAGTGCCTCGATCGCCATCGCTCAGGCGGCCCCGGGCCCGAATGTCTTGTTCGTCGCGGTGATCGGCTGGAATGTCGCCGGCCCCTGGGGCGCGTTGGCCACCCTGGTCGGCAGCCTGCTGCCCTCGTCCCTGTTGACGCTGTGGATCATGCGCTGGAGCGAAACCCGCAGCGAAACGCGTGCGATGCGTGCGTTCAAGTGCGGCATGGCGCCGCTCACGCTGGGTTTGCTTGCTGCGACCGGCTGGATTCTGCTCGAACCGCTGGTGCGCGAACCCGCTCAACGCGTCGGTACGTTGGTGCTGGTGGGCATCACGCTGCTGCTGATGACCCGCAGCAAGATCAGCCCGATGTGGCTGGTGGCACTCGGTGCTGTGCTCGGCGCGTTCGGCGCGGTTTGATCAGCGCCGTCGATCGAATCGGCTTTCGGTCACGACAGCGCGCGATCCACCCATCTCGGCAACGCCGCCAGGTCATTGCTGACTTCGGAGGGCAGATCGGCCCAATCGGAATCGCGCGCCCGCGCATCGTCGGCCAACAGCACCTCCACGCCACCGCCTTCACGTTCGCGCACGCCCACGCTGAGCGGCACATCCGGCCGGGAGTTGGCGCGGTCCATCACCACGGGCGTGCCGCCGATTGACGATCCCAACACGATCACCGGCTGTGAGCCGTCGAGTTCGGCGAGCACCGACAGCCCCTGGTGCCTGGCTTCGGCCTCGATGCGTTGCACCGTCTCGCCGACGCTGTACGGACTCTGCCGAAAAACGCGTTTGGACAGAATGCGGTCCTGAACCGGGCCGAGTGCCGCCATCACCACCGCGAAGCTGCCCGTCATCCATAAGCGATGAGGTTTTTGCAGGGCGGCAGATTCGCCATTGGTGGGCACCCGGGCCAGGCCGGCGAAGCCCGGTTGAGCCTCGGGCGCAGCGCTGACGAGAACCGGTTCGCGCCCTGCAATGCTGAGTGGTTCGTTGTTCATGGCCCAAGCGTAGAAGCGTCCGTGCGAAGGACGCCACGATATTCGGTTGAGATCGCGTAAACCGTGGAAACAGGTGTAATTTCTCTGGACAACGCCGAAAAAATCACGGGTCATCCGGATTGGCAAGTCAACCCATGAACTGGGGGCGGCGGCGCGCGAAACGCGCGCCCTGCCGCGCGCCGCCTCAACGGGTTCCGAAGATCTTGTCGCCCGCGTCACCCAGCCCTGGAATGATGTAGCCCACTTCGTTGAGGTGGCTGTCCACCGCTGCCGCCCAGCAACGCACGTCCGGATGGGCCTTGCCCAGTGCCGCCGCGCCTTCGGGCGCCGCGACCAGCACGAGGGCCCGGATGTCCTTGCAGCCGCGCTGCTTGAGCAGGTCGACGGTGGCGATCATCGAGCCTGCGGTGGCCAACATCGGGTCGATGATGATGGCGGTGCGTTCGTCGAGATGACCCACGAACTTTTCGAAGTAGTTCTCAGGCCTCAAGGTCTCATGGTTGCGGCTCAGGCCGACCACGCTGACCTTGGCGCTGGGCACCATGTCGAGCACCCCGTCAAGCATGCCCAGGCCAGCCCGCAGGATCGGCACCACGGTGACCTTGCGCCCGCTGATGCGCTGAACCTCGGTCGGTCCGCTCCAGCATTGGATCGTCGCCACCTCCAAGGGAAAATCAGCCGTGGCCTCGTAAGCCAGCAGGCGCGCGAGTTCGTTGGTGAGCTCGCGGAAGTCTTTCGTCGAGATGGGCTCTTCGCGCAGCAGGCCCACCTTGTGCTTCACAAGCGGATGGTTGACTTCGATCACGGGCATGGCATGGTCCTCAGGCGATGCTGCGCTGGCGCAGCGCTTCGTACAGGCAGATGCCGCTGGCCACGGAGACGTTCAGGCTCTCAACCGCGCCCAGCATGGGAAGTTGCGCAAGTTCGTCGCAGGTCTTGCGCGTGAGTTGGCGCAATCCACTGCCTTCGGCACCCAGCACCAGCGCCAGCGGGCCTTGCAACGGCAGCGCGAAGAGTGACTGCGGCGCCTCATCGGCCAGCCCGACGATGCGGATCGAACGTTCCTTCAATTCGTTGAGCGTGCGCGCCAGGTTCGTGACCATGAAGTAGGGTACGGTCTCGGCCGCACCGCTGGCGACTTTGGCGACTGTCGCGTTCACCCCAACGGCGTGGTCCTTCGGGGCGATCACCGCACAGGCGCCTGCGCCATCGGCGACCCTCAGGCAGGCGCCCAGATTGTGCGGGTCGGTGATGCCGTCGAGCACCAACACCAGCGGGTCGCCAATCACCTCGTCGAGGGTGTCATCAAGCGAGTGGCTCAGAACCCGAGCTTCCACCCGCGCCACCACGCCCTGGTGGCGCGGCGAGCCGCAAATCTTGGTGAGGCGGGCGTCGTCGCTTTCGACAAGGCGAACGCCCGCCTGCTCCGCACGTTGCGCAAACTGGCGCATGCGCTGGTCACGTCGACTCGGATCGAAAAACACCTCCAGCACCGATTTCGGCTGCACTTTGAGGCGCACGCCAACGGCGTGGAAACCGAACAGAAGCTTGTTGCTCATCGCGCCATCGTAGCCGCTCGCGATTGCAGCGGCGTGGCCGCCCGCAACGGCGCATGGCGCAGCGATCGGCTTCGAATCTTCGGACGGGCCCGCGTTGCGCGTCAGGCGCGCACCCGCAGCATCGCGCCGGCGCCTGAGGCTGCGCCGTAACCCAGGGTCGGCGCAACGTGCAGGGCATTGGCCAGGCGCAACAGCAGGGCCGCGAGTTGCGCCCTCGGGTTGGTGCTCGTTCGCTCGGTTCGGCCCTCGCCCTGGACCAGGCCGCGTATCGCGAGATAGCTGAGCGCCAGTCGAGGTGCAACGCCCTCCAGGCCTTCGAGCCCGCCTTGCGTCTTTGGCATCAGTTCCACCGGTCCGCTGGCAACCCGACGCGCCAGGAGATCGAGCCGCTCGCCGAAGGCGCTTCGGCCGCTGCGGCCAACGCCCGCCGCCCCGAAAGGCCGGGACACGCTGTCAATCGTGGGTTCGGTGTCGTCAATCTGATCAAGAGCCTGGAACAAGGCATACAGGAACTCAAGAATCTCCTTTTCAAGGTCAGGATGACGCTCGGCCTGCCTCAACCCATTCCCCGAGGTGTCGCGATCGGCGAAGCCAGCATGCTGCGAGGTTGATGGCGCCGGCGCATCGATCAGCTCATCGAACGCTCCGAGGATGAGGTTGGAAAGGGCCTGGCGCTGGGCGCCGCGTTCACGTTCGTCGCGAGGCTTCGGGTGCTCCGCACCGTCCTCTTGTTGGCGTGATTCCTTGTCGTCATGTTCGCCGATGCGTTTCGAACCCGCCGCAGACACCACCACACGTTTGCCGGAAGTGCTGTGCTCAAGTGGCGACGTGGCGGCCAGATCGCGCGTCTGCGTGAAAGGGAACGGGTTGACGGACATGGTGATTCGGGTGGGCGCTGAGCAACTGCTGCGGCCTGGACGGATCGCGACAAGCCACAGCGCTGTTCACCGTATCGGCGTCAGCCGTTAAAACTTGAGCAGTTCTTCGTTCTCGAACCGGCTTGCGCGTCAGATCTGCGAGCGTAACGGTGCGTTACCATCGCGGCCCGTGAAGAACGCAAGTCTGCGTTCGCGCCGCAGAGTCCCGTCCCATGCAGGTGGTTTGTCTCGATCTTGAGGGTGTCCTGGTTCCTGAAATCTGGATCGAGTTTTCCAGGCGCACCGGCATCGCGGAGTTTGCCCGCACCACCCGCGACGAACCCGACTACGACAAGCTGATGCGCTATCGCATAGCGCTGCTGGCACAGCACGGCCTGAAACTGGCGGACATCCAGCGCGTCATCGAAGGCATGAGGCCGATGCCCGGGGCGCTGGAGTTTCTCGACCAGTTGCGTGCGCGCTTCCAGGTTTTCATTCTGTCAGACACGTTCTACGAGTTCGCCGACCCTTTGATGCGCCAGCTCGGCCGCCCCACACTGCTGTGCCACCGCCTCGAGATCGATGCGCTGGGCTTCGTGCAGAACTATCGCTTGCGCCAGCCCGACCAGAAACGCGCCGCGGTGAATGCATTGAAGAGCCTCAACTACCGTGTGATCGCAGCGGGCGACTCGTTCAACGACACCGGCATGCTGAGCGCGGCGGATGCCGGGTTCTTCATCCATCCGCCCGCCGCATGCGTTGAACAGTTCCCGCAATTTGCCGTGACGCGCAGCTATGCCGAACTGATGGCTGCGATTCTCGACGCCGCCGCGCGCGCGGCCTGATGGCGGCATCGGGCGATGCGGCCACCTCAGATCGAGGCGTTTTTCGCCACTCTCGCTGCCGCCAATCCGCAGCCGCGCTCCGAACTCGAATACACCAGCGTGTTTGAACTGCTGGCCGCCGTGCTCTTGTCAGCGCAGGCCACCGACGTCGGTGTCAACAAGGCCACCCGGGTGCTGTTCCCGATGGCCAATACGCCGCAAAAAATCGTCTCCATGGGCCTGCCCGCACTGGAGCAAAGCATTCGCACCATCGGCCTGTACCGGAACAAGGCCAGACACCTCATGCAGACCTGCAAAATCCTGCTCGCGCAGCACGGCGGCGAGGTGCCCCGCTCCCGTGAAGCGCTGCAAGCCCTGCCCGGCGTCGGCCGCAAGACCGCCAACGTGGTGCTCAACGTCGCATTCGGTGAACCCACAATGGCGGTCGACACACACGTGTTCCGGGTCGCCAACCGAACCGGCCTGGCGCGAGGCAAGAGCCCCAGCGACGTCGAGCAGCAGTTGCTCCTGCGCGTCCCGCCGCGCTACCGGGTCGAGGCGCACCACTGGCTCATCCTGCACGGTCGCTACGTCTGCCAGGCGCGCAAGCCCTTGTGCGGCACGTGTTCAGTCGTTGCCCATTGCGATTTCGCCGCCGAGCGCGGAGAAAGCCCGAAATCCGCCCGAGCCTCGCAGCGCGCAGGTCAATAATCGGGCATGACCGACCTGAGTGCGTTGCAGCGGATCGCCGGGCGCCTTGAACGTGGCGACATCGACAGCGCGCAGTTCCTCGAAATGTTCGCGCGTTTCATGGCCGAGCACATCGGCTGTTCGCGCGCCGGTGTGTGGATCTTTGTCGACAAGCCCGGTGGCCGCGCGTTGCGCTGTGTGGCGATGTACGACACGCAGGTTGATCGCATGGTGCCGTGCGCGGAACTTTCGGACGCCACGGTCGGTGCCTATTTCGACGCGCTCGCATCGGAAGGCTGCATCAACGCCCCCGACGCCCGCAGCCACCCGGCGTTGCAGGGTTTCCTGGCGAACTATCTGTTGCCGCTGGACGTCCACTCGCTGCTCGAAGTGTGCTTCTCGGTGAACGGCCAGGTGTTCGGCGTGTTCAGCTGCGAACAGGTCGGCGCACCAGTGCAATGGACGCAACGGCAGCTGCAATCACTGCGCCAGATCGGCTCGCGCGCCAGCCTGTCGCTGATGCATTCGGTAAGCGCCAATGTCGATACCGCCCCGGGTGCGCTCTGGGAGCAAAGCAATCCCAGCCGGCTTGCCACCATGGCGATGCCGATCGACGCCGATCCAGATCCGAAAGACGGCTGAGCCACCCGGGTTCTTCCACCGTTCAGGGGGCCACCGCCGGCCCGGCGCCCGCAGGCGCGGCTGCACCTTTAGTCGCCGCGAACGGTCCCCTCGCGGCGCGGGTCCGCACCGCCGAACCACTCCGCGGACTCCGCGCGCTTGCGACGCTGCAGACCCTGAACGCCGCTGGTCATCGGGACCAGTTGAATCTGATGGCCACGC
>JANNKS010000662.1:0-5678 GCA_031396425.1 Rhizobacter sp.
CCTGCGTGTTCGCAGGTTCGCTGCCCAGCACCTGCTGCAGGGCACGCTCGGCATGCGCCAGGTTGCCGTGGCGAAGGTAGATCACCGCCAGGGTGTTGAAGGCGCGCAGGAAGCCAGGGTCCTGAAGCACCGCCGCGCGCGCCCAGGCATAAGCTTCGTCGAGTTGGCCGCGCGTCAGCGACTCCACGGCGCGGTTGTTCATGTACATCGCCACGATGGTGGTCTCACTCACATCGCGCGTGCGATGCCCTCGCACCTCGTCGGGCGGCAGGAAATCGATGGTGAGCAGATGGCTGGCGTCGAAGCCAACACGCGCGTCGACCGCCCGCTTGGCCAGGCTGATGTTGACGTGGCTGCTTGCCAGGTACAGGTCACCCTCGCGGCTCCAGGTGTCGTCGATGAGCACGCTCTGGTAGCGCACCGGCATGCCCAGGTGCTTGGCAAATGCGGCCGTCATGATCACCAGCGACAGGCAATTGCCGGCACGTGCCTCGAACGCCTGAGCCGCGTTGCGTGTCAGCACGGCATCGTATTCGAGCTTGAGCTGACCTTTGCTGTACAGCGCGTCGACCAGGCCTTGTTGCTGGCCGCGCTGGCGCAACAGCGTGTGCATCTCGCGGCCGGCGTAGTCGCGCATCGCGTCGCTGAGCGCGAACACATCTTCGGCACGGATCGACTCGGCCGGCAACGTGAACAATTCATCGGCAAGCAGGTGGTCGGCGCGCTGCACAGGCGGCGTGCCAGCACAGGCCGTGAGGACGGTGCACACGATGATCGATGTCCAGTGCTTCATGCTGCGCTCCTGCATGACGGCCGGTCGGAGTTGGCACCGCAAAGACGGGCCCGTTGCGATCAACGACCAAACGCTTCGATCGTAGTCCGAATCGGTGCCGGGTGCGGCTCAGCGCGGCGCGGCGCTGCGTCTGGCTGCGTCTGTCGGCGCGCTGGCCGTCGCCAGGTACTTGAGCAGCGACCCCATGTCCTCGCGGTTCAAGTCCTGGCTGGGCATGCGGATCTTGAAGCGCCGCATGAGTTCAAGCGCGGCTGGGTCACCCGCCTTGCGCATCTTCTCAGGGTTGTTGACGTAACCGGCCACCCAAGAGCGCGCACGACGGGCCGCGAGGCCCATCAGGTCAGGCCCGACCTTGTCGCCCTTGCCCAGCGTATGACACCCTTCACAACGGGACTGGAACAAGTACTTGCCAGGGTCGATGTTCAAGGGTTTGATGTCGGCGTAGCTCGGGCCGATGCTGCCGTCGTTCAATCCCAGGAACGTCAGCATGGTCGCGGCCAGGAACTCCGGGTTGTCCACGGCCGAGTTGCGCATCCACTGCCCGGTGTCGACGTTGCCGATCATCAGGCTGGCGGTGTGGCCGTCCTTGTTGTCGCGGTCGCTTGTTCGCGACAGGCCGAGCTTCCTGGTGACCAGCTTGATGTCGTCATCATTGCCCGTCAGAAACTCCCAACCCGGGCCACCCGCACCGAATCTGGCCGCATATTCCTTGAGGACCTCGGGGCGGTCCCAGGGGTCGATGCTGATCGAGTAGAAGTGGATGTCCTTGCCAACATGCGCACCGAGCGCCTTGCGCAATTCGACCATCCGCGCCGTGATCAGCGGGCATTCGGTGCTGCAGCTGGTGTACATGACCGCAATGGCAACCTTCTTGCCCTTGAGCAGGTCGTCGTAGAGCCGCACCGGCCTGCCGTTGTGCGTCGTCAGTGTCACGTTCGGAAAGTAGTCGGAACCCCAGGCGGCGGCGCGGGCCGGGGGGGTGCTCCACACCAGGATCAGAGCCAGCAAGGCGAGCGCAATTCCCGGGGCCATCCAGCCGGGGCCGGGCGGGGCGTCGATCCTCCGTCCAGGGGTGAGCGTTTTCATGGTGGATCGAGACATTCAATCGATTCCCGAAATCCGGCAATGCGCGCCTGTGACGGCACCATTGCGCGCATCGAATTTCAGCGTCAGCGCCATCGTTCCGGCGCGTGCCACCAGGTGTCCCTTCGAACTGGCGGGCTGGAACGGAAACGTCATTTCAATCACCTCGTGGGCTTCGAGTCCGGTGCTGTTGTGGAACTCGGCGGTGGAGACATACCGGGCCCCGGAGGTCAGCCCCTTGCCGACGATGTCCACCAGGTCGATGACGAGCTGCACCGTGGGCGGCTTGCCGAAGTCGGGGTCTTTCACCAGTGTGCTTCGAATGTGCACGTTGCCGGTGAAGGCCACCAGTTCAGGCACGCCACCCACCGTGCCCGTGACCGGCACGATCGTCGTCTGTGCGGCGGCAACCGCCCCGCAGAACAGACCAAGCCCCAAAGCGGTGAGCAGCAGCCTGCGGCGTCGAGGATGTCCCCACTGGGCCGCTGCGCGAGCGGATGCGCTTCGCATGTCGGTCCTGTACCGCGGCCCAGCCATGCACCGGAGTTCGCACCCGGCACCGATCGCCTTCACGCCTTCGGCCGACTGGTCGGGTCTCGGAAGGTCACCCCGTTGGGCGTGGCGATCGGCGTGGGAAGTGGCTTGAGCACTGCAGCGCCTTTGTTGTCAAGGTCCCAGCGCAGCAGCATCGCGTTGTCTTCGTGCACCGTGTTGTGGCAATGCTCCATGAACATGCCGCCCCAATCGCGGAACTGCAATGTCACCGTGACACTTCCGCCAGGCGCAAGCCGGAAGACGTCCTTGCGGCCCCGTTCCCAGGCTGGAACATTTGCGGCAGATCCGTTGCGCGCCAGAATCTGCCCCTCTTCGAAGTGGATGTGAATGGGGTGGTCCCATCCACCTCCGCCATTCTTGAGGACCCAGATTTCGCGTGTATTCATCTTGGGGCGCGCCGATGTGCGCCCGAAGTCGGCAGCTTCCATCACGCCGCCGTCAATCTTCTGGCCCCAGGGGCCGCCGAAGGCCGTCTGAGGGTCGCGGGTCGGATTCTTCGCACCTTTGCCGAACTCGATGACCCGGGTGCGCGCCACAGGAATCGTGGACAAGTCAGGGTTTGGGATCAAGGTCGCCGGGATCCGGCTGCGGTCCGGATAAGACGCATTTCGAGCAACACGGAACTCGAGGAACTTGCCTACACAAGGGTCCTCGGACTTGCCTTCCAAGGCCTCCGACCGGCTGCGATGCCGCTTGACGCGCAGGCCGTCGTCGTGCTCGGCCAGGTTGAGCATCCAGATCTTCTGCCCGATCTGATAGCGCGAAAAGTCGATGATGATGTCGAAGCGCTCGGCGATCGTCTGTTCGCCGAGTTCGGTCAGCACGACCGGCTTGGGAAGCAAGTTTCCGTCATTGCCGATCTGCACCATCGGTGAGCCGTCGCTCAACGCGATCTTGAAGAAGCGCGAAACGCTGCCGTTGAGGATCCGGAAGCGGTACTTGCGGCGCTCGACCTCGAAGAACGGCTTGTGGATCAGGTTCACCGTCATCTGGTCACCGACGAAACCGTCGAAATTGAAGATGTCGAAGTGCATCTGGCCGTCCGCGCCCCAGGCCTTGTCCGACACCAGCAGGTTCACGTCGTAGTCGAGGTTGCCCCAGGCCTTGGCCCTGCCGCTGGGAAGGCGAAAGTTGACACCGTCGTCGAGTTCTTCGTTGCCGCGGTCAACCGAGCTGTAGATGTTCATCATCGCCGCGTTGCCCTTGTAGACGTTTTGCGACGTGAAGCTGAACATGTGGTCGTGGAACCAGTGCGTGCTCATCGTCTCGCGCCAGTCGCCGGGCAGGTTGGTGATGCTGCCGTCGTCGTTCGGGCGCCCGGCACGCCGATCGGTCGCGCCGGTGTTGATGGTGCGAAAGCCCGCGTGCACGACTGGCCAGTGGTAGTCGTAGAACTGGCCCGGGTAGAAGAACGCTCCGGTGAAACCGTCGTTCTCCGCGCCGTGGTGGCCGTTGTGCTCGTGAGTTGAAATCGTGTGGATGCCAAAACCGTTGTTCTTGCACTGGTCGCGCGGCAGATCGTTGTGATGCCGAAACAGAATCGGCTCTCCGTAGCGTGCCAGCACGAGCTTCGGCGGCAGCGTGCCATTGAAGGTCCAGACACTGAGGTTGCTCTGGTCCGGCATGCTTGGGTGGAAGCAAGTCTGCACCGGCTTGGTGGGGTCGATGCCGCAGTTGAGCGACGCGTCCACGGCGGGGTAGTAACTCCAGTTGTGGTCCAAGCCGCGCTGCCATACCTCGTAGGCCTTCACCGGCGCATGCGTATTCCAGCCCTGGTGAGCCCATTCCGGCCCAGGGGGGCGTCCCTCGATCGGGCCCATGCCGCTGCCAAGCGCCGGGTCCAGCACCTGCATGGTCTGGTTCGACTGGGCAGTCGGCAACGGGCTCAACTGTGTCGGCAGTTTTGGCTGCAACACGTCGAAACGTGGCATCGCCTGAGAGAACGCCACGGCGCCGAACAACGAACTGGCGGGTGACCCCGTAGGCACATCGGCGTAGGCACTTCTCACGAAAGGACTGAAGCCGTTCTTCGCCAGCAAGCCGCCGCCCGAGGTGAATATGCCCCACTTGAACAGGTCACGCCGCGACACCTCGCCCGTGGTCAGCGCCTTGATCACTTCCTGGCGGTTGCGCCGAGCCGCTTCGGCCTCGCGAATTCTCTGCTTCGACGCTTTATGGTCAAGGAAAAACATGCGGCAACCTCCGTTGGCAGTTATTTCAAGCGGCACGCGCCGGTGCAGTACCTGCCTGCTTCTCGGATCGGCTTGTCGCCCTTTTGAGCTCTGCGCGCTGGCCCGTCGGTGGTCTGTTCAGCGGTCTGCAGCAGGGCAGCACGTTCGATCCTCACCCCATACTGTTTTTGGATTCTTTACCTCAACTTAACCGGCACGACAAGAGTAGGCCCGCTGATACACCACCAACATCCCTAGGGTTAGGGAGGCGGTTAACCCGCGAAAAGTGCCCCCAAGAAGTTTCCTGGTCCTATGGGGCGGCAGGGTTCGTGACTCGTGGACGTCGCGCCAGGTCAGGCGCCACTTCCCTGTGGCAGCCGACGGAAGTCGCATCCGCGATCATCGCGAGCTTGAACAAGATCAAGACGCCTACGGTGCAATTGAGTCGAAGCTCCTTAAGCCGAGGGTCAAGTTTGAAGTGATTCCGCAGGTGCTCGAGGGCACGGCGGCGTTTCCGGCCCCACGACGGGCCAGCATCGAAGCATTCGACGCGCCGGATCGGACAAAATCACGCCCCTGCCCCTTGGCGGGTTTGCAGCCGCGCCACAATCCAGCCTCGAATGCCGAACAAGATGCAGTTTCCGGGGATGCGCCGCACACTACGGGCAAGCACGGCGTTGCTGATCGCCATGATCGCGTCGCACGCGTACGCCCAGGACCTGATGCGTCCGGTGCCCGGCGGCGTCGTCACGCTCGACCTCGGCGCCTCGCCTGACCGGCCCCGCGTGACCTATGGCAACGTCCCTGCGTTGGTGATCGGCAGCCCGAACCGTTGGCAGGCCGTGGTCGGCATTGCACTTGGCGCGACGCCGGGGCCGGCTGCGGTGGAGGCGCAAGACCGGCAAAGCGGTGCCGTGCGGCGCATTCCATTCGAGATCGTGCCGACCCGGTACGCCGAACAGCAACTGACGGTGGCCCCTGGGCAGGTCAACCTGTCGAAAGACGACCAGGCGCGTTACGAACGTGAACGCGGCCATCAAGCCAAGGTGATCAGCACATTCAGCGACACCGTGCCC
>JANNKS010000682.1:0-6794 GCA_031396425.1 Rhizobacter sp.
GCTGGCACGTATTCCGGTCGAAGGCCAGAAGACGCGTGACATCACCGGCGGCTTGCCGCGGGTGGCCGAGTTGTTCGAGGCACGCACACCCAAGGACAAGGGCACGCTGGCCGAGATGACCGGCACCGTGTCGTTCGGCAAGGAGACCAAGGGCAAGGTTCGCCTGCAGATCACCGACCCGGAAGGCAAGGTTTACGAAGAGCTCGTACCGAAGGAAAAGAACATCGTCGTGCACGAAGGCCAGGTGGTCAACAAGGGCGAGTCGATCGTCGACGGCCCGGCGGACCCGCAGGACATCCTGCGCCTGCTGGGTATCGAAGAGCTGGCGCGCTACATCGTTGACGAAGTCCAGGACGTCTACCGGCTCCAGGGCGTGAAGATCAACGACAAGCACATCGAGGTGATCGTTCGCCAGATGCTGCGCCGCGTGCAGATCGTCAATCCCGGAGACACCGCCTACATCGCCGGTGAGCAGGTCGAGCGCTCGGAGCTGCTCGACACGAACGACAAGATGCTTGGCGCCGACAAGCTGCCGGCCACCCATGCCGACGTGTTGCTGGGCATCACCAAGGCGTCGCTGTCGACCGACAGCTTCATCTCGGCGGCTTCGTTCCAGGAGACCACGCGGGTGCTCACCGAGGCTGCCATCATGGGCAAGCGCGACGAGTTGCGCGGTTTGAAGGAAAACGTCATCGTGGGCCGGCTGATCCCGGCCGGTACCGGCATGGCCTTCCACGACGCCCGCAAGGCCAAGGAAGCCATGGACGACGCCGAACGCCGCTCGATCGCGCTGCAGGAGGCGGAAGAGCTCGCCGCGGTGCAGTTGGCTGCGGTCGACGCCGCCGAGGGGCAAAGCGCGGAGTGACCTTGCCTGTGAACCCGGTCAACCGCCAGTGATGGCGGTCGCGGTGCAGACATGATTGAGCTGGGGTGGCTGGTTGCGCCACCCCTTTTTCATGATTGCTCGAATTCGGCGGGGGGGGCGATATGCACACCGAACCGCGACGCCGGCCGCTTCAGGCGCAGGACTTCGGTGTCGCGGCTCAACAGGCAGCACGGTCCCAGTTGCCTAGCGAGGTCCAGGAACATCTGGTCGTCAGGGTCGCGACATCGCAATGAAGGCGCTGACGGCTCCAGCGCCTCGATCATCGTGGCCCAGTTCGCCCACCCTGCAGCGGCCCCGGCGCGATTCGCGTTCCAGCGCGCAAATGCCGGCCGCGCCAGCACGAGATCGAATTCACAGCGCATGCGTGGGGTGGCATGCCAGCGCGCCCGCCCGGTGGCCAGCGCAGTGCAAAGCTTGCCGCAATGCCGGTCCTCGAAAACCAGCAGGTCCAGCACGACATTGGTATCGAGCACCAGCACCAGCGCTTGCTCTGCTGAATCACCTCGCGCAAACAAGTTTTGACGAGGGACAGGAATTTGTTGCATAATCTGCGGCTTCGCTGAGTGGTCGATGGTATCCGCGGGTTGTGAACCCCACGGATGTGCGATCAGTCAGCTCCGCCGAAGTTTCGCCCCATGGCTGACGCGCACAGTGGTGCAGTTGGCTCTACGGGCCCAAGACTGACCGCTGCGACGTCACCATGATGGGCATGGGCCACGCAAGCGGTACAAGTTGGGGACAGTCAAAAATGATTCAAATGCAGTCGCGGCTCGACGTCGCGGACAACACCGGTGCCAAGTCCGTCATGTGCATCAAGGTGCTCGGTGGCTCCAAGCGCCGTTACGCCGGTATCGGTGACGTGATCAAGGTCAGCATCAAGGAAGCCGCACCGCGGGGCCGCGTCAAGAAGGGCGAGATCTACAGCGCTGTGGTCGTGCGCACCGCCAAGGGTGTGCGCCGTCAAGACGGTTCGCTGGTGAAATTCGACGGCAATGCCGCCGTGCTGCTCAACGCCAAGCTGGAACCCATCGGCACCCGCATCTTCGGCCCGGTCACGCGCGAGCTGCGCACCGAGCGGTTCATGAAGATCGTGTCACTCGCGCCCGAAGTGCTCTGAGCGGCGGGCTCCCAGGAGTTGAAATGAAGAAGATTCGCAAAGGCGACCAGGTCATCGTGCTGACGGGTCGCGACAAGGGCAAGCGCGGGGTGGTATCCCAGCGCGTCGATGATGAGCGCCTGGTCGTCGATGGCGTGAACATCGTGAAGAAGAACGTCAAGCCCAACCCGCTCAAAGGCACAACCGGCGGGGTGGTCGAAAAGACGATGTCGATTCATCAGTCGAACGTGGCCATCTACAACCCGACCACCGGCAAGGCCGATCGGGTCGGCATCAAGCTGTTGAGCGATGCCGAAAAGCAGTCACGCAAAACCAAGGACAACGGTGTGCGCATCTACCGTTCCAGCGGTCAAGAGATCAAGGCATAAGAGGCAGTCATGGCTCGTTTGCAACAGTTCTATCGCGAGAGGGTCGTCCCCGACCTGGTCAAGAAATTCGGCTTCACGTCGGCGATGCAGGCGCCACGTCTGACCAAGATCACGCTCAACATGGGCGTGAGCGAGGCGGTCTCCGACAAGAAGGTGATGGACAGTGCCGTCGCCGACCTGACGAAGATATCCGGCCGCAAGCCGGTCGTCACGAAATCGAAGAAGGCGATCGCCGGCTTCAAGATCCGCGACGGAGTGCCCATCGGCTGCATGGTCACGTTGCGTGGCGCGCAGATGTACGAATTCCTCGACCGTTTCGTCACGATCGCGCTGCCCCGGGTGCGTGATTTCCGCGGGATTTCCGCCCGCGCCTTCGACGGGCGCGGCAACTACAACATCGGTGTCAAGGAACAGATCATCTTTCCTGAAATCGAGTACGACAAGATCGATGCCATCCGGGGGCTGAACATCAGCATCACCACGACGGCGAAATCTGACGAAGAGTGCAAGGCGCTGCTGACTGCATTCAAGTTCCCGTTCAAGACCGAAAAGAACGCCTGAAAGAACGCCATGGCAAAAGTCTCTCTCATCCAGCGTGAGCTCAAGCGCACGCAGCTGGTCGCCAAGTACGCCAAGAAGTACACCGAGCTCAAGACGCTCGCGAACGACGCGAAGAAGTCGGACGAAGAGCGCTACGCCGCGCGCCTGGAGCTGCAGAAATTGCCGCGCAATGCCTACCCGACGCGCCAGCGCAACCGCTGCGAATTGACCGGCCGTCCGCGCGGCACGTTTCGCAAGTTCGGTCTGGCGCGCAGCAAGATCCGCGAGTTGGCCTTCAAAGGCGACATTCCCGGCATCGTCAAGGCCAGCTGGTAAGCCCGGCTCCCAGGCCCGATCAGGAGATTCCCTATGAGCATGAGTGACCCCATCGCCGATATGTTGACGCGCATTCGCAATGCGCAGATGGTGGACAGGCCGAACGTGAAGATGCCATCGTCCAAGCTGAAGGTGGCGATCGCCAAAGTCCTGAAGGATGAAGGCTACATCGAAGACTTCGCTGTTCGCGGCGACGGCGTCCACCCGGAGCTCGAGATTGCGCTCAAGTACTACGCCGGGCGTCCGGTGATCGAGCACATCGAGCGCGTCAGCCGTCCGGGGCTGCGCATCTACAAGGGGCGCCACGACATCCCGACCGTGCAGAACGGCCTCGGCGTTGCCATCGTGACCACACCCAAGGGCGTGATGACCGATCGCAAGGCGCGCCAGGCGGGTATCGGCGGCGAAGTGATCTGCTACGTCGCCTAAGGAGAAAGACAGATGTCTCGCGTTGGAAAAATGCCGATCGCCGTACCGAAGGGTGTGGACGTGTCGCTCAGCGGCGATCAGATCAGTGTGAAGGGCGCCTTGGGCACGCTGGTTCAGCCGGTCAATGCGCTCGTCACCGTCAAAAGCGAAGACGGGCGGCTGATGTTCGCGCCGGCAAATGACTCTGCCGAAGCAAACGCCATGTCGGGCACCTTGCGCGCGCTGGTGGCCAACATGGTCAGCGGTGTCAGCAAAGGCTTCGAGAAGAAGCTCAGCCTGGTCGGCGTGGGTTTTCGTGCCCAGGCCGCAGGCTCCAAGCTGACGCTGCAGATCGGCTTTTCTCATCCGGTGGCCAAGGACATGCCGGCAGGGGTGAAGGTTGAATGCCCGACCCAGACGGAAATCGTCATCAAGGGCGCGAGCCGCCAGGTGGTGGGGCAGGTGGCGGCCGAAGTGCGCGCCTTCCGCCCGCCCGAGCCCTACAAGGGCAAGGGAATTCGCTACATCGACGAGCGGGTTTCCCTCAAGGAAACGAAGAAGAAGTAAGGAGCGACAAGCCATGCTGAACAAGAAAGAACAGCGCACGCGCCGCGCCCTTCAAACGCGCAAGCGCATCGCCAAGCAGCAGGTTGCACGCTTGACGGTGTACCGCTCGAACCTGCACATCTACGCCAGCGTCATCAGTGACGACGGCGCGAAGGTGCTCGCCAGCGCTTCCACCGCCGAAGCGGAAATGCGCAAGCAACTCGGTGCGCCGGGCAAGGGCAGCAATGTGGCGGCCGCATCGGCGGTCGGCCAGCGCATTGCCGAGCGCGCGAAAGCAGCGGGCATCGACACGGTGGCATTCGATCGCGCGGGCTTTGCCTACCACGGGCGGGTCAAGGCGTTGGCCGAGGCGGCCCGTGAAGGTGGTTTGCAGTTCTAAGGCCTGGGCACTGAGGCCGATCTGGCGCGTTTACAAGGAATTCCAAGATGGCAAAGTTTCAACCCCGCGGCGCTCAAAGCGAAGCCAATGACGACGGGCTGAAGGAAAAGATGATTGCGGTCAACCGCGTCACCAAGGTGGTGAAGGGCGGGCGCACGCTCAGCTTCGCCGCATTGACGGTGGTGGGTGACGGCGACGGCCGCATCGGCATGGGCAAGGGCAAGGCCAAGGAAGTGCCGGTGGCGGTGCAAAAAGCGATGGAAAGCGCGCGTCGCAACATGGTCAAGGTGCCGCTCAAAGAAGGCACGATTCACCACAAGGTGATCGGCGAGCATGGCGCATCGCGTGTCCTGATGGCGCCTGCCAAGCCCGGTGACGGCATCATTGCGGGCGGCCCGATGCGCGCTGTTTTCGAAGTGATGGGCGTCACCGACATCGTCTGCAAGAGCCTGGGTTCTTCGAACCCCTACAACCTGGTTCGTGCCACGTTGGATGCGCTCAAGCACACCAGCACCCCGGCTGACATTGCCGCCAAGCGCGGCTTGACGGTCGAGCAGATTTTCAACTGAGCACGGCGCGGAGCACACCATGAGTGACAAGAAGACAGTGCAGGTCAAGCTCGTGCGAAGCGTGGCAGGAACGCGCGAGTCTCACCGTGCCACGGTGCGCGGCTTGGGCCTTCGCAAGCTCAACAGCCAGTCAACGCTGGAAGATACGCCCGCGGTGCGCGGCATGATCAACAAGGTCTCGTACCTGGTCAAGGTACTCTGAGCAATTTCTGAGACAGCAACATGCAACTCAACAGCATCAAACCGGCCGCCGGTGCCAAGTCAGCGCGGCGCCGTGTCGGACGCGGCATCGGCTCGGGTCTGGGCAAGACGGCAGGGCGTGGCCACAAAGGCCAGAAGTCGCGTTCGGGCGGCTACCACAAGGTCGGTTTTGAAGGCGGCCAGATGCCGCTTCAGCGCCGCTTGCCAAAACGTGGTTTCAAGTCGCACCAGCTCCAGTTCAACGCCGAGATCAACCTGAACGACCTCGAGCGTCTGGGTGCAGCCGAGGTGGACCTGCTGACGCTGAAGCAGGCACATCTGGTGGGCGAACTGATCAAGACGGTCAAGGTCATCAAGACCGGCACCTTGACGAAGAAGGTTGCGCTCAAGGGCATTGGCGCAACAGCGGGTGCGAAGGCCGCGATCGAAGCCGCTGGCGGCTCGGTCAGCTGAACAAGCGCTGAGAACGGGAACGGGGCACGTGGCAACGAACGCGAATCAACTCGCCAAGAGCGGCAAGTTCGGCGACCTGCGTCGCCGGCTGACATTCCTGTTGCTCGCGCTCGTGGTCTATCGCGTCGGCGCGCACATTCCCGTGCCTGGCATCGACCCGAACCAGTTGCAGGAACTGTTCAAGGGCCAGCAGGGTGGCATCCTGAGCCTGTTCAATATGTTCTCCGGTGGCGCGCTGTCGCGATTCACGGTGTTCGCGCTGGGCATCATGCCGTACATCTCTGCGTCGATCATCATGCAGTTGATGACCTACGTGGTGCCTACCCTCGAGGCGCTGAAAAAGGAAGGCGAGGCCGGCCGGCGCAAGATCACGCAGTACACCCGTTATGGCACTCTGGGCCTGGCGCTGTTCCAGTCGCTCGGTATCGCACTCGCCCTCGAAGGCTCTGCAGGCCTGGTGATCGCGCCCGGCTTTGGCTTTCGTCTGACCGCCGTCGTGAGCCTGGTGGCCGGCACGATGTTCCTGATGTGGCTGGGTGAGCAGATCACTGAACGCGGCCTGGGCAACGGCATTTCGATCCTGATCTTCGCCGGCATCGCGGCCGGCCTGCCAAGCGCGATCGGTGGCCTGTTCGAGCTGGTGCGCACCGGGGCCATGAGCATCATCGCGTGCCTGTTCATCATCGCCGTGGTCGGATTGGTGACCTTCGTCGTGGTTTTCGTGGAGCGCGGCCAGCGCAAGATTCTCGTCAACTACGCCAAGCGCCAGGTGGGCAACAAGGTCTATGGCGGGCAATCGTCACACCTGCCGCTCAAGCTCAACATGGCAGGCGTGATTCCTCCGATCTTCGCGTCGTCGATCATCCTGTTTCCGGCCACGCTCGCGTCCTGGTTCGGCCAGGGCGACCAGATGATCTGGCTGCGCGACATCGCGGCTACGCTCGGCCCGGGCCAGCCGGTGCACGATATC
>JANNKS010000716.1:0-11994 GCA_031396425.1 Rhizobacter sp.
AGCATTCCGGCGGCTGCATGCACCGGCAGAAAGTTCATGCCGGGTGAGCCGATGAAGTGACCGACGAAGGTGTGGGTCGGGCGCTCGAACAGGTCGGACGCGGTGCCGATCTGCACCGCACGGCCACGCGTCATCACGACCACGTGATCGGCAAAGGTGAGCGCTTCGATCTGGTCGTGCGTGACGTAGATCAAGGTCAGCTTGAGCTCGTGGTGAATCTGCTTGAGCTTGCGTCGCAACTGCCATTTCAGGTGCGGGTCGATCACCGTCAGCGGCTCGTCGAACAGCACCGCCGACACGTCTTCGCGCACCAGACCGCGGCCAAGCGAGATCTTCTGCTTCGCGTCGGCCGCCAGGCCGGCGGCGCGCGCGTCGAGCTGGCCGCTCAGCTCGAGCATCTCGGCGATCTTGCCGACGCGCTGTTTGATCTTCTCCGCCGCGACGCCGCGGTTGCGCAGCGGAAACGCGAGGTTCTCGGCGACCGTCATCGTGTCGTAGATGACCGGGAACTGGAACACCTGCGCGATGTTGCGCTGTTGCGGCGTGCGCGCGGTGACGTCGACGCCGTCGAAATGCACGCTGCCCTGCGAGGGCGTCACGAGACCGGAGACGATGTTCAGCAGCGTCGTCTTGCCGCAGCCCGACGGCCCGAGCAGCGCGTAGGCACCGCCATCGTCGAACGTCATCTTGAGCGGCAGCAGCGCGTAGTCGGCGTCGCCCTGCGGGTTGGGCTTGTAGGCGTGCGCCAGGTCCAGATCGATGCGCGACATGTCAGGCGCCTCCAGACGGGGTGTGATGCGGCGCGACCAGCAATTCGCCCGCCGCATCGAACACGTGCACGTGCGCCGGGTTCACGTACAGCGTGATCGGCGCGCCGAGGCCGAACACGTGCACGCCGCCGAGCTGGGCCACCACTTCGCCCACCGCGGTGGAAACGTGCACGAAGGTGTCTGACCCCGAGATTTCGGCCAACTCCACCTGCCCGGGCAGGGCCAGGTCACCGGCGCGCTGAACCACCCGCAGGCCGCTGGCGCGCACGCCCACCGTCACCGCGCCCTGGGTTTGCGGCGGCAGCGCCACATTCAGCAGCACGCCCGACGCGAGCGCCACGCCGCCCGGCGCGGGCGTGCCGGGCAACAGGTTCATCGGCGGGTCGCTGAAGGCGCGCGCCACGCGAATCGAGCGCGGCTTGTGGAACACCTCGGGCGTCGGCCCGTACTGCAGCAGTTCACCGGCGTCGAGCACCGCCGTGTAGCCGCCCAGCAGCAGCGCTTCGGTGGGTTCGGTGGTCGCGTAGACCACCGTCGATTCACCGCTCGCGAACAACGCGGTCAGTTCGTCGCGCAGCTCCTCGCGCAGTTTGTAGTCGAGATTCACGAGCGGCTCGTCGAGCAGCATCAGCGGCGCCTTCTTGGCCAGCGCGCGCGCCAGCGCAACGCGTTGCTGCTGGCCGCCCGACAGCTCGGCCGGCAACCGGTTCAGGAAGGCCTCGATGTGCAGCTTGGCGGCCAGTTCCTTCACGCGCGCAGCGATGCCTTTTTCGCGCCGCAGCTTCAGCGGCGAGGCGATGTTGTCGGCAACGCTCATCGACGGGTAATTGATGAACTGCTGGTAGACCATCGCGACATTGCGCTCGCGCACCGGCATGCCGGTGACGTCCTGCCCGTCGGCGAGCACACGGCCCTTGGACGGTTTGTCGAGCCCCGCCATCACACGCATCAGCGACGTCTTGCCGGCTTGCGTCGCACCCAGCAACACTGTCACCGCCAGCGGCACGAGTTGCAGGTTGAGCGGGTACAGGTGCACCGCCACGCCCTGCCGCTGTTCGATCTGCTCCAGCGTCAATTGCATGCGTCTTCCTCGTGTCGGCTTGGCGCGATCGCCGCTTCGCGCCAATGGCGCGCGCACCACAGCGACACCGCGTCGCGCTCTTCGGCGCTCAGGTGCAGGCCGAGTTTGGTGCGCCGCCACAGCACGTCGTCGGCATTGCGCGCCCATTCATGGCGGTGCAGGAAATGCAGTTCGGCCTCGTGCAGGCCGGGCGCCACTTCGGGCCCGAGGCTGTCGACTGCAAAGTCACCCGTCGCCAGCAAGGTTTCGACGCGCGAACCATAACAACGCGCGAGCCGCCGGCACAACGCGCCGGGCAGATCAGGGCGGCGCAGTGCGAGTGCCTGCACGAAGCGGGTGAAATCGGTGTCGGGCCGCACCGCCGGGCCGATCCATGCCGACAGGTCGCCGCCAGGCAGCATCGTGCCGGCCGTCCACGCGCCGCGCGTCGTGCCGAGCGGTGCCTGCAGCAGATCGGCGGCCTCTTCGGCGAGCTTGCGGAACGTCGTGAGCTTGCCGCCAAACACGGTCAACAGCGGGGCCGGTCGCGCCGACGCCGGCGCGGCGCCCGCAGGCGGCGCCGCTGCTGGTGCAGCGACCGGCCAATCGAGGTCCAGCAGATAGTCGCGCGTCACCGCCGAGGGGTCGCCCGATTCGTCGTCGAGCAGGGGCCGCACGCCGGAGTAACTCCACACCACATCGGCCGCCGTGACGGCACGCTCGAAATAGCGGCTCGCCTGTTCGCACAGGTAGTTGATTTCCGAGGCGTCGATGCGCGCATCGCCGATCGCGCCGAAATGTTCGACGTCGGTCGTGCCGATCAAGGTGAACTGCCCTTCGTAGGGAATCGCGAAGATGATGCGTTTGTCGGGGTTCTGGAAGATGTAGGCGTGGTCGTGTTCGAACATTCGCGGCACGACGATGTGGCTGCCCTTCACCAGGCGCAGCGCCTTCGCACCCGGCAGCTTGACCTGCTGCTCCAGGAACGACGCTGCCCAGGGCCCGGCCGCATTCACCAGGCAGCGGGCGCGCACGCTGTGGGCCGCACCCGCCGAGCTGCGCAGGCCCACCACCCAGTGCGCCGCTTCGCGCCGTGCTTCGGTGCAGGCCCAGCGCGTCAGCACCGTGGCGCCACGCTGCGCGGCGTCCACTGCATTGAGCACCACCAGGCGCGCGTCATCGACCCAGCCATCGGAGTAGACGAAGCCCTTGGTGAACTGGCGCTTCAGCGGCGCGCCGGCGGGGTGGGCGTGCAGGTCCACCGTGGTCGACCCCGGCAGCACCTCGCGGCGCGCCAGGTGGTCGTAGAGGAACAGGCCGGCGCGAATCATCCACACCGGCCGCATGCCGGGGTTGTGCGGCATCACGAAGCGCATCGGCCACATGATGTGCGGTGCACTGCGCAGCAGCACCTCGCGTTCGGCAAGCGCCTTGCGCACCAGCGAGAACTCGTAGTACTCGAGGTAGCGCAGGCCGCCGTGAATCAGCTTGGTGGACGAACCCGAGGTGTGCGCCGCCAGGTCGTCCTTCTCGCACAGCAGCACGCGCAGGCCACGGCCGGCGAGGTCGCGCGCGATACCGGCGCCATTGATGCCGCCGCCGACGATCAACACATCGCAGTCGGCCGGCATGGCGGCAACGGCAGTGTCGCGTTGCGCCGGGTTCGGGCTTGAAGTGTCCAACGACCTTGTCTCCAGCGGAGCGGCACTCCGATGCGCGATGGCGCAACGCGTGCCGACCTCGTGTTTGTTTTCGAGTCCTTGCGAATGTAAGCACAAAATGTTCTTTTGGAACCAAGGTAAACCCTCATTTGTTTTCGTATTGCTTCGTTTAGGCTCGCCTCGGATGAATCCCAACCCGCGCCAGGCCGATTTGCTGGAACAGGTGCGGCGCGCCGGCGCGATGTCGGTCGAGGCGCTCGCCGAGCGTTTCGGCGTCACGCTGCAGACCGTGCGCCGCGACGTCACGCTGCTCGCCGAAGCCGGGCTGCTGGCGCGTTTTCACGGCGGCGTGCGCGTGCCCAGCTCGACCACCGAGAACATCGCCTACCGGCAGCGCCAGCAACTCAACCTGGCGGCCAAACAGGCGATCGCGCGCGCGGTGGCGAGTGCGGTGCCGAACGGCTGCTCGCTGTTCATCAACATCGGCACCACCACCGAATGCATTGCGCGCGAGCTGCTGCGCCACAAGGCCTTGCGCGTGATCACGAACAACCTGAATGTCGCTGCGATCCTCGCCGACAACCCCGACTGCGAGGTGATGGTCGCCGGCGGCACGGTGCGTTCGCGCGACCGTGGCATCGTCGGCGAAGTGACGGTCGAATTCATGCGCCAGTTCAAGGTCGACATCGGGCTGATCGGCATCTCGGGCATCGAAGCCGACGGCACATTGCGAGACTTCGACGTGCACGAAGTCGAGGTGTCGCGCGCCCTCATCGAACATTCGCGCGAAGTGTGGCTGGCCACCGACCACAGCAAGTTCAACCGCCCGGCGATGGTGGAGCTGGCCAGCCTGAACCGGCTCGACCGGCTGTTCACCGACGCAGCGCCGCCCGATCCGTTCCCGGCGCTGCTGGCCGACGCCGGCGTGCGTTGCGACGTCGCGGCCTGAGCAACCGAGGGACAAGCCACCGCTCAATCGCGCACACTTCTCACCGAAGCGCGCCGCGGCCCGTGCCCGGGCCGGCGGCGCGGCCACCAGGAGACCGCAGTGACCAACCCAACCCACCTGCTCGCCCTCGATCAGGGCACCTCGAGTTCCCGCAGCATCGTGTTCGATGCGCAGGGCCGCATCCAGGCGATGGCGCAGCGCGAGTTCCGCCAGATCTATCCGCAGCCCGGCTGGGTCGAGCACGACCCGCTGGAAATCTGGCAGACGCAACTGGCCACCGCCCAAGAAGCGCTCGCGAAAGCGGGCTTGCGCGCCGAACAGATCGCCTCGATAGGCATCACCAACCAGCGCGAAACCACCGTGGTGTGGAACCGCGCGACCGGTGAGCCGATCCACAACGCGATCGTCTGGCAAGACCGGCGCGCCGAGCCCACCTGCGTGGCGCTGCGCGCGCAAGGCCTCGAAGGCTTGTTCCGCGACAAAACCGGCCTGATCATCGACGCCTATTTCTCCGGCACCAAGCTGAAGTGGATTCTGGACAATGTCGAGGGCGCGCGCCAGGCCGCGCAGCGCGGCGAGCTGGCGTTCGGCACCGTCGACACCTGGTTGATGTGGCAGCTCACCGGTGGTGGCGCAGCCGCGACGCGTGCCGACGCGGTGCACGCCACCGACGTCAGCAACGCGTCGCGCACGCTGATGCTGAACGTGCGCAGCAATCAATGGGACGCCGAGTTGCTGCGCCTGCTCGACATTCCGCACGAGGTGCTGCCCGCGGTGCACGCCTCCAGTCACGTCTACGGCCACACCCGTGCCGAACTGCTGGGTGCGTCACTGCCGATCGGCGGCGTGGCGGGCGACCAGCAAAGCGCGCTGTTCGGCCAGGCCTGCTTCAAGGCCGGCCTGGCGAAGAACACCTACGGCACCGGCTGCTTCATGCTGATGCACACCGGCACACAATTCCAGACCAGCAGCAACGGCCTGATCACGACCAGCGCGGCGCAGCCCGGCGCGACGCCCGAATTCGCCCTCGAAGGCAGCGTGTTCATCGGCGGCGCGGTGGTGCAATGGCTGCGCGACGGCTTGCACGCGATTTCCGCCAGCGGTGAGGTGCAGCAGCTGGCGCAAAGCGTGCCCGACAGCGGCGGCGTGTTGTTCGTGCCCGCCTTCACCGGCCTGGGCGCACCGTACTGGAAGGCCGACGCGCGCGGCGCCATCGTCGGCCTGACTCGCGGCAGCACCGTCGCGCACATCGCCCGTGCCGCGCTCGAAAGCATTGCCTACCAGAGCGCGGCCCTTCTGCAGGCGATGAGCCGCGACGCCGCCGCCGCGGGCGCATCGGGGACGGGAGCGCCGCACTTCGGCGGCGTGGCCGAATTGCGCGTCGACGGTGGCGCGTGCGTGAACGACCTGCTGATGCAGTTCCAGGCCGACCTGCTCGGCATTCCCGTCGTGCGCCCGCAGGTGATCGAAACCACCGCGCTCGGCGCCGCCTACCTTGCCGGGCTGAGCTGCGGCGTCTACAAGGGTCTGGATGAGTTGAGTGCGCAATGGCAGGTCGAGCGGCGCTTCCTTCCGACCATGTCGCGTGACGCGGCTCAGGGCCTGATGCAGCGCTGGGAGCATGCCGTCGCGCAGGCGACGTTGTAGCAGTTCGCGCAGGCCTAGTGGGCTCGGCGCCAAGGTGGTGCCGCAAACGCAAGAAAGTTCCACGCGCCGGCCGCTCCTTGCGCCGCCATGTTGGTTCGGCCCACTGCACGGCCTTGAAGCAGAAATGCGCAGCCCGTGTCGCATCAGCGCGAAACGTCAGTGCTCTGGCGACAAATCAGGTCCCAAGGCAGGGCGCTGCTTTGCGCACCTTCTTGCTTCGCCATCGAGCGCAGCACCGCTGCTGCGGCGGCACGCCCGATTTCGGCGCGTGGCGGCCGCACCGTCGACAACGTTGGACGCATCTGCCGGCCGAGCGGAAAGTCGCCGAAGCCTAGAAGTGCGAGTTCGCCCGGTACGGCGACACCCCGGTCCTGCGCTTCCATCAGCACGCCGCACGCCAGATGATCGTTGGCGAATGCGGCCGCCGTGATGCGCGCACGCGCGGGGTTGCGCAGCGTGTCGAAGATACCGCGACCGGCATCGAAGGCGTCGCCGATGGCTGCACGCTGAACCGTCACGCGGGCCCCCGCGGCGCGCGCATGTGCGACGAATCCTTCGCCACGTTCATGGGCGCGATAGTCTTCCGCGACACCGCTGTCGACATATGCCAGCGAGGTGTGGCCGCGATCGAGCAGGTGTACGGCCATCGCGCGCCCGACCGCCTCATGGTTGAAGCCGATCTGAGCGAATTCCCTGGAGGCATCGGGCTGCGGCGCGTGGTCCCAGATCTCGATGACCGGAATTCCGGCGGCTTGCGCTTCCTGGAGCAGCCGGTACGCGCCCGCGGTATGGTGGCGCCCGGTCACGATCAGCGCCCCCGGCGCCCAACCGACCAACGCGCGCAACTGCGCTTCTTCGCGCTCCATCGAGTAGCCGGTGGACGCCAGCAGCAGTTCGTGCCCGGTGTCGCGCAGGCCTTCGGCCAGCCCCTGGATGGTCTCGGCGAAGATCGAGTGGCCAATGTTAGGGATCAGCGCCGCCACGATATGCGACTGGCCGCTTGCCAGTTGCCCGGCCTGTCGGTTCGGCACGTAGCCGGTCTGCACGATCGCCTCGCGGATCCGCACCGCGGTGTCCTGCGCAACGCGGTTCGGCTCGCGGAAAAAACGCGACACCGTGATCCGCGTGACCTGGGCGACACGCGCGACATCGTGCAGAGTCGGGCGGCCGTGGCCGCGGCGCTGGCGCTTCGGCGACAAGGTGATTTCAGGCATGGGTTCGGGTTTGTCTGTATGGAACTTAGTTTCTCGCAAGACTAATGTTAGCGGTAACACCAAAATCAATCTGTCCCTTCACCTTCATGCCCAAGTCGCTTGACGATCTCCGCAGCCGGCGCTGGTTCGCAGCCGCCGACATGCGCGCGTTTGCGCATCGCCAGCGCATGCAGCAGATGGGCATTCGCCGCGAAGACCTGCTCGGACGTCCGGCGATTGCGATCATCAACACGTGGAGCGACTTGTCGCCCTGCCACGCCCATCTGCGCGAGCGCGCCGAAGCGGTCAAGCGCGGTGTGCTGATCGCCGGCGGTCTGCCGTTCGAGTTGCCGGCGTTGAGCCTGGGCGAAGTGATGGTCAAGCCCACGACGATGCTGTATCGCAACCTGCTGGCGATGGAGGTCGAAGAACTGTTGCGTTCGCATCCGGTGGACGGCGCGGTGCTGCTTGCCGGCTGCGACAAGACCACGCCAGGGACCCTGATGGGCGCCATCAGCATGGGGCTGCCGACGATTTTTTGCCCGGCCGGGCCGATGCTGAACGACCGCTATTTGAAGGGCGGGCAAGCCCAGACGGTCGGCGCCGGCACCCACACCCGCATGTTCTGGGACGAATACCAGGCTGGCCGGGTGGACGAAGCCGAATGGGTGCAGCTCGAGTCGCGCATGACGCGTTCAGTCGGCACCTGCAACACGATGGGCACCGCGAGCACGATGACGAGCATCACCGAGGCACTCGGCCTCACGTTGCCCGGGGCGAGCAGCATCCCGGCGATGGACTCGGCCCACACCCGCATGGCCACCACATGCGGCGAGCGCATCGTGCAAATGATCTGGGACGATCTGACGCCGGCGCGCATTCTGACGCGGGGTTCGTTCATGAACGCGGCAGCAGTGCAGATGGCGCTCGGCGGCTCGACCAACGCGGCGGTGCACATCATCGCGCTGGCGCGGCGCGCCGGCGTCGAACTCTCGCTTGCCGATCTGGATGCGGTCGCGCGCCGGATTCCGGTGATCGCGAATCTGTTTCCGAGCGGCGACCGTCTGATGGAAGACTTCTATTTCGCGGGCGGCCTGCCGGCGCTGATGAACGTGATCGCCGCCGACCTGTCGCTCGGCGAAATGACGGTCACGGGGACAACCGTCGGCGCCAACATCCACGGCCGCGACGTGCTCGACGCGCAGGTGATCCGGCCGCTGCACAGCCCGGTCGGCAGCGGTGCCGCGTTGGCGGTCCTGCGCGGCAACCTGGCGCCGCACGGCGCGGTGATGAAGGCGTCCGCGGCGAATCCGAAGTTCGCCAAACACCGTGGGCCCGCGCTCGTGTTCGACAGCCAGCCCGAGATGCTCAGCGCGATGGCCGACCTCGAGCTGCAGGCCGACGAGAACACGGTGTTGGTGCTGCGCAATGCCGGCCCGGTGGGCGCGCCGGGAATGCCCGAGTGGGGCAACCTGCCGATTCCGAAAAAACTGCTGCTGCAGGGCGTGCGCGACATGGTGCGTGTGTCCGATGCACGCATGAGCGGCACCCACTACGGCAGCTGCGTGCTGCACGTCTCGCCCGAAAGCGCAGTCGGCGGGCCGCTGGCGCTGGTGCAAAACGGCGACATGATCGCGCTCGACATCGAAGCGCGTTCGCTCGAATTGTTGGTCGATGCGGCGGAACTGGCGCGCCGCCGCGCCGCCTGGGTGGCGCCCAGGCGCCGCTTCGCACGCGGCTTCACGCGCCTGCATCAAGAGCATGTCACGCAAGCGCACGAAGGCTGCGACCTGGACTTTCTGCAAGGCACGCAGGCCACGCCTGAGCCAGACATTTATTGAGGTGAACGATGAACACGTTTCGTCAAATGCTCGACTCCGCTGGAAACCATGCGCCCCTGGGCAGCTGGATCATGTCAGCCAGCCCGATCGTCGCCGAGGCGATGGGTTGCGCCGGCTTCAAATGGGGCGTGCTTGACATGGAACACACGCCCCTGGATCTGCTCGACCTGGTGCACATGCTGCAAGGTGTTGCGTCGACACCAATGCTACCGGTGGTGCGAGTGCCGTGGAACGACACGGTGACCGTCAAGCGGGTGCTCGACGCCGGCGCAGCAACGCTGCTGTTCCCGTTCGTGCAGAACGCCGACGAGGCGCGTCACGCCGTCGCTGCCGCGCGCTATCCGCCACTGGGCGTACGCGGCATGGCGGGTATGAGCCGCGCCTCGCGCTTCGGCACGAACCCGAACCACTTCGAATCCGCCAACAAGCAGGTCAGCGTCATCGTCCAGTTGGAGACGCCGACAGCTGTGGCGCAGCTCGAAGCTATCGCCGCTGTAGACGGGGTCGACGCATTGTTTCTCGGTCCGGGCGACCTTTCAGGCGCGATGGGCCATGTCGGCAACGTCACGCATCCCGAAGTGATGGAGGTGATGCGCCGCTGCGCGCAGCGCTGCAAGGCGATCGGCAAGCCGGTCGGAACCGTCGGTGGCACGGCCGAGGTGGTCACACAGTACCGTGCGATGGGCTACACCTTTGTCGCCATCGCCTCCGACCTTGGATTGCTAATGCGCGCAGCGCAGGCGGCAGTGAAGACACTCGCCGCGCCGGACGGCGAAACCCTGGTGCACGCTGGCGGCACTCAAATCCAGCCCGGAGGCTATTGAAATGGCAGCTGTCGAACTCCAAGGGGTGACGAAGTCGTATGACGGCAAGTTGACCGTCATCCACGGCATCGACCTGCAGATCAAACATGGCGAGTTCGTCGTGTTCGTCGGCCCCTCGGGCTGTGGCAAGAGCACGCTGTTGCGCATGATTGCCGGGCTGGAGACGATCTCCGGCGGCGAGGTGCGCATCGGAGGCCAGGTCGTGAACGACCTGCCGCCACGCGCGCGCGACATCGCCATGGTGTTCCAGGACTACGCGCTGTATCCGCACAAAAACCTGTACGACAACATGGCGTTCGGCCTGCGCTTGCGCGGCACCGACGAAGGCGAAATCAAGACGCGCGTGATGGACGCGGCGAAACTGCTGCGCATCGACCACATGCTCGATCGCCGCCCTGGGCAACTGTCGGGCGGCCAACGCCAACGTGTGGCCATCGGCCGCGCCATCGTGCGCCAACCCAAGGTGTTTCTGTTCGACGAGCCGCTGTCCAACCTCGACGCCCAACTGCGCGGTGAGATGCGCAGCGAGATCAAACGCCTGCACCAGCGCTTGGGCGCCACCATCATCTACGTGACACACGATCAGGTCGAGGCCATGACCATGGCCGACCGCATCGCGGTGTTGAGTGCCGGCCGCAAGATGCAGTACGACACGCCCGACATCATCTACAACCAGCCGGCAGCGCTGTTCGTCGCGGGCTTCACCGGCGCGCCGGCCATGAACCTGGTGGACTGCTCCATGGTCGGTGGCCTGGCCGACCTGGGCGGCGGCGCACAGATCATGTTGCCGCAGGCACTCGCCGCGCGGGCCGGCAGCACCGCCAAGCTCAAGTTCGGCGTGCGGCCAGAGAACATCACGCTGACGCCCCAAGCCGCCGACGACATCGCGCTGCCGGCCGAAGTCTCGCTGCTTGAGCCGCTGGGGGCCGAAACCCTGGCCACGCTGAAGGTGGGCGCCTCGGAAATGATCGCTCGCTGCCCGGCGTCGTTTCGCGAAGCGCCGGGTTCGCGTTTGTCCGTGCACCTGAACCCCCGCCATCTGCGTTTGTTCGATGCCGCCAGCGGCGCGGCGATCTGATCTTCAATTTCGCACCCCAGGGGCTGTGCGCCCCTTAGCCCTTAAGGAGCCATTGCATGAACCGTCGTCGTTCCACCCTTACCGCCCTCGCGGGCGCCATCGCCCTGGTGGCCGGGCTCGCCAGCACCTCCGCGGCGTACGCGCAACAGACCACGTTACGGGTGTTCTCCGGTGGCGCCAACCAGCGCCCCGACTTGATGCGCAAGCTGTTCGACCAGTACCAGACCAGGAACCCCAACGTCAAGGTCGAGATCGAGACCGGCGGCGCCACCAGCGAATTGCAGCGCCAGTACCTGAGCACGGTGCTCAACGCCAAAGACCCGGCGATCGACATCTACCTGATTGACATCGTCAACCCAGCGCAGTATTACGGCGCCGGCTGGCTCGAGCCGCTGGACGCCTACCTCGGCAAGCCGGCCGACGTGCTCAAGCCCTACCTCCCGGTGTATGCCAGCTCCAACGTGGTGGACGGCAAGATCGCCGCGATGCCGGCGTTTGCCGACGCGATGTTCATGTACTACCGCAAGGATCTGCTCGAGAAGCATGGCGTGAAGGAGCCGCAGACCTGGGACGACCTCACCGCTGCCGCCAGCAAGATCCAGAAAGCCGAAGGCAACGCCAACCTGCAAGGCCTGAGCATCCAGGGCGCGCCGATCGAAGGCGCGGTCTGCACCTTCCTTCTGCCCTACTGGGGCCAGGGCAAGGACTTCAATGATGCGGCAGGCAAGATGACGCTGGACAAGGCCGCGGCCACCAAGGGCCTGACGCAGTGGCTGACGATGGTCGATGCCGGCGTGATCAAGAAAAACGTGGCCGAGGTCAAGACGCCCGACACCGTGAACGAGTTCAAGGCCGGCCAGGTGGTGTTCGCCATCAACTGGGGCTTTGCCTGGGACCGCTTCAAGGACGACGCCGATTCGCAGGTCAAGGGCAAGGTCGGCGTGATGCCACTGCCGGCGATGGCCGGCGGC
>JANNKS010000724.1:0-7517 GCA_031396425.1 Rhizobacter sp.
ATCGGCCAGAACATCAAATACGACACGCATGTGTTCGCGAACGCCGGCATCACGATCCGTGGCTATGTGCACGACACCATGCTCGAAAGTTATGTGCTGGAGGCGCACAAGCCGCACAGCCTGGAAAGCTTGGCCGAACGCCACCTCGGGCGCCACGGCCTGAGCTACGAAGATCTGTGCGGCAAGGGCGTCCATCAAATTCAATTTGCTCAGGTCGACGTTGCGAAGGCGGCCGAGTATTCCTGCGAAGACAGCGAGATGACGCTGCACGTGCATCAGGCGCTGTGGCCGCAGCTCGAGCAGATGGCCGGTATGCTCGACGTCTACAGCCGCATCGAAATGCCCACCGCCGCCGTGTTGGGACGCATCGAGCGCACCGGCGTGTTGATCGATTCCGCGTTGCTCGCGCGCCAGAGCCAGGAGCTTTCGCAGCGCATGGTCGAACTGGAGCGCGAGGCGCATGACCTGGCGGGCCAGCCGTTCAATCTCGGCAGCCCGAAGCAGATTGGCGAAATCCTGTTCGGCAAACTCGCGCTGCCGGTGAAGAAAAAGACAGCGAGCGGCGCGCCGTCAACCGACGAGGAGGTTCTGGCCGAACTCGCCGCCGACTATCCGCTGCCGGCCAAGCTGCTCGAACACCGTAGCCTCGCGAAACTCAAGGGCACCTACACCGACAAATTGCCGCTGATGGTGAATGCCACGACGGGCCGGGTGCACACGAACTATGCGCAGGCGGTTGCCGTGACCGGCCGGCTGGCCAGCAACGACCCGAACCTGCAGAACATTCCGATCCGCACGGCTGAGGGCCGCCGCGTTCGCGAGGCCTTCATCGCGCCGCCCGGGCACGTCATCCTGAGTGCTGATTACTCGCAGATCGAGTTGCGCATCATGGCGCACATCAGCAGCGACCCCGGCCTGCTCAAGGCCTTTGCCGAGGGCATGGACGTGCACCGTGCCACCGCAGCCGAAGTGTTCGGAGTCGACGCCGCCGGCGTCACCAGTGAACAGCGCCGCTACGCCAAGACGATTAACTTCGGCCTGATCTATGGCATGGGGGCATTCGGCCTCGCCTCCAGTTTGGGCATCGAACGTGGCGCCGCGGCCACCTACATCGAACGCTACTTCCAGCGTTTCGCCGGGGTGAAACGCTACATGGACGAAACCAAGCTGCGAGCCGCCGAACTGGGTTATGTGGAAACGCTGTTTGGCCGGCGCATTTACTTGCCGGAAATCAAGGGCGGCAACGGCCCGCGTCGCAGCGGCGCCGAACGACAGGCGATCAACGCGCCGATGCAGGGTACGGCGGCCGACCTGATCAAGCTGGCCATGATCGCAGTGCAGAACACGTTGGACCGTGAACGACGGCAAACGAAGATGATCATGCAGGTGCATGACGAACTCGTCTTCGAGGTGCCGCACGCCGAGCTGGAGTGGGCGCGCGTCGAAGTGCCCAGAGTGATGGCCTCGGTGGCCGACCTTCAGGTGCCATTGCTGGCCGAAGTGGGTGTGGGTTCGAACTGGGACGAGGCTCACTGAGGAGCCCGGCCCGCCCACGGGCGATCAGCCGAACCAGCGTTTCAGGTCGACCGTGGCACGTCGGCCCACCGCGGCGGTGTTCTCGGCGGCCCATGCTTGACCGCAGACACGCCCCTGCTCGCGCAGGCGTTCGAGAAAGGGGCCATGGGCCAGCATCTTGGTATCGGTGCGCTGCAGAGCCGCTTCCGAGGCAATGTCCACCATGTGGAAACGCATGCCCTTGAGCCTTCGCTCCAGTCGGCCCAGGCTCAGCCAGCCGCCGCCGGCGAATTCAGATGCGTGAACGAACATACGCATTTCGCGCATGAAATTCGCGCTGAACGCAAGTTCCAGGGCGCGCTGCGTGATTTCATCCGTGCTGCGCGGCGTGGCGTCATACTTCAGCGGGCTCAACAACACGAGCAGGATGTCGCGCGAACGGCAGTCGTAGAACAACGGGTAGACCGCAGGGTTGGCCGAGTAGCCACCGTCCCAGTACGGTTCACCATCGATGACCACGGCGCGATGCATCTTGGGCAGGCAGGCCGAGGCGAGCAGCACGTCGGAGCTCAGTTCGGTCTCACGGAACAGGCGCACTTTGCCGGTGTTCGTCTGGGTGGCGGCGATGAACAATTTGAACGGGCTGTTCTGCGCGAGCGCTTTGAAGTCGACATGCCGGTTCAGCAGGTCTCGCAGCGGGTTCAGATCAAGCGGGTTCATTTGCGCCGGGGAAAACATGCCGGCCCATTGCATCAGGAACTTTCCGGTGCCCGACAGACCCATGCCTTCGCCCTCGCCCTGTACCAGCATGCCCATGGCGGGGTTCTGGCCCATCGCCGTCCAGAACGCCGCCAGCGTCTCGCGGGCGCCGTCTCGCCCGCCCTTGCGCCAGCCTTCGGCAAACAAGACCGCATTCATCGCTCCTGCGCTGGTGCCGCTGATGCCTTCAAATTCGATCTCGGATTGGTCCAGCAAGGCTTCCAGCACGCCCCAGGTGAAGGCGCCGTGCGCGCCGCCGCCTTGCAGGGCCAGATTGAGCGCCGGAGCACGCAATGAGAAGGTTCGCTGCAGCGGTGCGTACCAAGGCTTCGCAGTTGCAGTCATCGGTTCCTTGTGTGATGTCAGGGGGCTGCAGCAGGTGCATGCACGATTCGAACCCGGTGCCGGTATGTCGTGGCGCCGACGAGCCGATTCGGGGCCGACGCCTCGTCGTCATCGACGAGGGGCATGATGATGGCCCAGGCTTGTGCGTGAGGGCGATCAACAAGCCCGTTTGGCCCGGTCATCGGACCTCGTGCCGGAATCGGGCATTCTGAGCGAGGATACGAGTGATGCGAACGATCGATTGCCCAATTCGGCCACGCATTGTCGATTTGTCGGTGTTCGGGTATCGGCTCACCACCGCTGGACGCCCGGCAGCCACGCCCGCCCGCCGCTCGATCTTCTGATGACGATTCATTGTGACCATGTGTTGCCCTGCCCAGTCCGGCGCCTTGAGAGCGCGCGAGCCCGGCGCGTCGAGGTCGTCATGAAACTGTCGCACAACGGTCATAAACTAGTTTCATGAACGATGCAGCTTCTTCAAGCATGCTGGCCATGCCTGCATTGTTGAACCGCGAACGCGCCATTCTGCAGTTCAACCGGCGCGTGCTGGCGCAGGCACAGCGCAGCAACGTGCCTCTGCTGGAGCGGCTGCGGTATGTGTGCATCGTTTCGTCCAACCTGGACGAGTTCTTCGAGGTGCGGTTTGCCGATTACATCGAGGCGTCGCGCCGGCGCGGCGCCGGCGTGTCGGCCGCTGACGTGGCCGAAGTCGCGGCAGAGGCACGCGCGCTGATCAACGAGCAATACGCGGTCTTCAACGAAGAGGTGATGCCCGCGCTCAAGCATCACGATATCGTCATTCTCAGTCACGCTCAACGCAACGAAGCACAGCGCCGCTGGGTCAGTCAGTTCTTTGCGACCCAGGTTCGCCCCTTGTTGACCCCGGTGGGGCTGGACCCGTCGCACCCGTTCCCGCTCGTGGCCAACAAATCGCTGAATTTCATTGCCCGGCTCGGCGGGCAGGATGCGTTCGGGCGGGCCAATACGATCGCCATCGTCAAGGTGCCGCGGGTGCTGCCGCGCGTGATCCGGCTGCCGGCGCATCTGAGCGAGGGCGCCCAGTCGTTCGTGCTGCTCACCAGCGTGATCCGCGCCCACCTGGGCGAGCTGTTTCCGGGCCGGGAGGTCGAGGCGTTTTCGCAATTCCGCGTCACGCGCGATTCCGACCTCGAAGTCGACGAAGACGACGTCACGAACTTGCGCCAGGCGTTGCGCTCGGGCTTGACGACGCGCAATTTCGGCCAGGCGATTCGGCTGGAGGTCGTCAATACCTGCCCGTTGGAGCTCAGTGAGTTCCTGTTGCAGCAGTGCGGCCTGCCGGCCAGCGCGCTGTACCGCGTCAACGGGCCGGTGAATCTGGTGCGGCTGAATCAATTGATCGACCAGGTTGAAGCCCCGGCGCTGCGCTTTGCACCGTTCGAACCGGCCTGGACGGCGGCGCTGTCGCGCGAAGGCTCGATCTTCGAGCAGCTGCAAACCCGCGACGTGCTGCTGCACCACCCGTTTGAATCGTTCGAGCCGGTGGTGCAGTTCCTGCGCGAGGCGGTGCACGATCCGGACGTGCTGGCGATCAAACAAACCATTTATCGCACCGGTGCCGAATCGCCGCTGATGGATTTGCTGCTCGAAGCGACGCGCCGCGGCAAGGAAGTGATGTGCGTGGTGGAGCTCAAGGCTCGCTTCGACGAAGAGGCCAACATCAACTGGGCGGAGCGCCTCGAGGCGGTGGGGGCCCAGGTGGTCTACGGCATCGTTGGCCTGAAGACCCACGCCAAGCTGCTGTTGGTCACCCGGCGCGAGGGCAACAAGCTGAAGCGCTACTGCCACCTTTCGACGGGAAACTACAATCCCAGGACGGCGCGCCTGTACACCGATGTGGGCATGCTGACATCCGACAAAGACATCACCGCAGATGCCGAAGCGGTGTTCCAGCAACTCGCCAGCCTGGGGCGCATGAAGCCTTCACGAGCATTGCTGCAGGCACCGTTCACGCTGCACCGGCACATGCTCCACTGCATTCGCCAGGTGACGGCAGCGGCGCTTGCCGGCGGCGACGCCCGCATCGTGGTCAAGATCAACGCACTGACCGACGTGCCCCTGATCGAAGCGCTGGTGCGCGCGGCGCAGGCCGGCGCGCAGATCGACCTGATCGTGCGCGGAGCGTGCATGTTGCCGCCCGGCATCGCCGGGGTGACCGATCGGATTCGGGTGCGCTCGGTGGTGGGGCGATTCCTGGAGCATTCACGCGTCATCTACTTCCGCTGGTCGCCCGCCGATGACGGCGAGGCGCTGTACCTGTCGAGCGCCGACTGGATGGGACGCAACATGTTCGGGCGCATCGAGGTCGCCTGGCCGGTGCGCGATGCCGATTTGCGCCAACGCATCATCGACGAATGTCTCGTGCCCTATCTGCACGATGGCCAGGACGCCTGGCAACTGCAGACCGACGGTCACTGCGAAGCCGTCACGGCCGGGGGGCCAAGTGCCCAGCATGCCTTGATGCAGCTGCATTCCCAGCCCACCTGATGGACCTGATTCTGTGGCGCCACGCTGAAGCCTTCGACGCCCTGGAGGGCGGAGACGACCTGTCGCGCAGCCTCACACCCAAGGGCGAGCGTCAGGCCCAGCGCATGGCGGAGTGGTTGAACCAGCGCCTCGCCGAGTCGACACGAATTCTGGTGTCACCGGCGCTTCGCTGCCAGCAGACCGCTACCGCGTTGGGCCGAAAGACCAAGACCTTGCCGGAACTCGCGCCCGATGCCAGTGCGCAGACCGTCCTCGACGCGGCGCGATGGCCGGATTCGGTTGCCCCGGTCCTGATCATCGGCCACCAACCGGTGCTCGGCCACGTGGCTGCGTCGCTGTTGACGGGGCAGTTGTTCCCGCTGGCGGTGAAGAAGGGCGCCGTCTGGTGGTTGCGCAACCGCGACCGCGAGGGCTTGGCGCAGGTCGTGTTGCAGGCCGTGCAGTCGCCAGACTGCCTTTGACGCGCAACGGTCGTGCTCGAGCTTGGACGCGTTTCGCAGCCGCGGGCCAGGCCGTCAGGCCTCCATCGTCAATTCAAACGGGCCGACGCGCTCCCAGAATTGCATTTCTTCCTTGAACAGGAAGTGAGATTGCGGCTTGGTCTCGCGCCAACCCTTGGGAAAGCGCAGCGTGACGTTTCTCTGCTCGATGCGCAGCCGAATCGCATCGGCGCTGACTTCACCGCGCGCGTGGCATTTGATGATCGCCAGCCGCAGGCACAACAGCTGCCATGCAAATGCCATCTCGGAGAGCTGACTTTCAATTTTGCGCAACCCACCGCGCTGACCGAGGACAAGCAAGGCGACGCGTCGCAACTGGCTCTGCGAGAAGCCAGCAGCGTCAACGTGGGCGAGCAGGTAGGCGCTGTGGCGGTGGTGGTCGTGGTGCGAAACCATCATGCCGATCTCGTGCACGGCGCAGGCCCACAGGAGCTCGCGCCGCGCTTCGACACCGGCGCGCGGCTGCACGTTGTTGTAGAGGCGTTCGGCGACCCGGCTGACGCGCTGGGCCTGATGGGTGTCGACCATGAAACGCCGTTGCAGGTCGCGAACTGAAGCATCCCGCACGTCGTGCCCGACCTGGCGCATCGCGGTGGCATGACGCCGTTCGTCCAGATCGAAGATCACCCCCTGGCGCAATGCGCCTTGCGCCGGTTTGAGCGACTGGATTCCGAACTGCGCTGCGAGCGTATAGAGGATGGACAAGCCCCCGGCAATGACGGCGCGGCGATCTTCCTTGAGGCCTGGCAGTTCCAGCCGATCGATGTGGCCGGCCGCTATGCAACGCAGAATCAACCATCGCAGTCCGTCCGGGGTGATGCGACCATCCGTCAACCCGCTGGCAGCCAACAACTGCGATACCGCGCTCACCGTGCCCGACGAACCGAGCGCCTCTTGCCAGTGGTGGGGGGCAAAGGATTCGAGGCCCTCTTCGAGCTCTGCTCCGGCGGCGATCTGGGCCTCGCGGAACGCGGCCCGCGACAAGCGGCCGTCAGCAAAGTACCGCAGCGACAGACCGACACTCCCCACCCGAAACGATTCGGCACGCCGGGGCTTGCGGGACTGCCCGAGGATCATTTCGGTCGAGCGCCCGCCAATGTCGATCACCAGGCGCGGCACGTTGGACGGCTGTAGCCTGGCCACGCCGGCGTAGATCAGGCGTGCCTCTTCGCGGCCTGAAATCACCTCGATCGTCTGGCCCAACGCGGCTTGCGCCAACACGAGAAAGGCATCCCGGTTGCGCGCCTCGCGCAAGGTCTGGGTTGCGACGGCGCGTATCTGCTGCGGCTGATAGCCGTTCAGTCGCGTGGCAAAGCGCGCCAGGCAGTCGAGGCCACGCTGCACGGCCTGGGGAGTCAACATGCCGCCGTCGTCCAACCCGGCGCCGAGGCGAACGGTTTCCTTGAGATAGTCGATCCGCCGGTAGCGGCCCTGGATCAATTGGCCGATCTCGAGCCGAAAGCTGTTCGAGCCCAAGTCGATACCGGCGAGCTGGCCGGGCCACCGCGAACCGTTGTCCTGTACTGTTGTCGAGGCTTCATCCATGCGCGAATTGTCAGCGCAAATCGCGCAGGCACCAGGCCTGCGGTGTGCCGCTTCGGCTACCTAGAATCATGCGCGTGACGCCGATACGGAGAATGCGATGACGCCAACGGAGTTCGACAGCCTGACCTTGACCCTCTGCACCCCATGACCCTTGTCTACATCCTGGTCGCGACGCTTGTCGGCGGCCTGTTGTCGGTGCTGATCGCGGCGGCCCTGACTCGCCGTGTGCTGAGCCTCGTCGTACGCCACCTCGTCAGCCTGTCCACCGGTGTGCTGCTCGGCACGGCCTTGCTGGACATCCTGCCCGAGGCATTCGAGAGCAAGGCG
>JANNKS010000754.1:0-3531 GCA_031396425.1 Rhizobacter sp.
GTCGGCCACCACCATGCCCTGCATGGCGTAGCTGGTCAGGCCGGCGTCGAAGGCCATCAGGTGCAGCACCGCCACCACGGCGAGCGATGCCTGGGTGAGCAGGTAGGTCACCGTGCGGCGCGGGTCGGTGACCCACAGGTCGACCATCGTCACCACGCAGGCCATGGTGAGCAGCACGATCTCGGGGTAGACGGCCTGCCAGTTCATCAAATTCATCCTGTCCTCAGCGCGCGCCGCATCAGTTGAGTTTGGAGGTGGCGACGTGCTTGAGCAATTCGAGCACCGAAACATGCATCACGTCGGTGAAGGGCTTGGGGTACAGCCCCATCCACATCACCGCCACCGCCAGCAGGCTTAGCATCATGAATTCACGAGCGTTGATGTCGGTGAGCGCCTTCACATCGTCGTTCGCGACCGCGCCGAAATAGACCCGCTTGACCATCCACAGCGTGTAGGCCGCGCCCGACACCAAGGCAGTCGCAGCCAGTGCGGCGAGCCAGAAATTGACCTTGGTGGTGCCCAGGATCACCATCCATTCGCCGACAAAGCCGCTCGTGCCGGGCAGGCCGCAATTGGCCATCGCGAACAGCACCGCAAACGCTGCAAAGCGCGGCATCGTGTTCACCACACCGCCGTAAGCAGCGATTTCACGTGAATGGACTCGGTCATAGAGCACGCCGATGCAAAGGAACATCGCACCTGAAATGAATCCGTGCGAGATCATCTGCACGATGCCACCCGACACCGCGAGTTCGTTGCCACGCCCGGCTGCATCGAACAGAAAGAAGCCCAGCGTCACGAAACCCATGTGGGCAATCGACGAATAGGCGACGAGCTTTTTCATATCCTGCTGAACCAGCGCGACCAGGCCGATGTAGAGCACCGCGATCAGCGACAGTGCCACGATCAGCCAGGCCCATTGATGGCTGGCGTCGGGCGTGATGGGCAGCGAAAAGCGCAGGAAGCCGTAGGCACCGAGTTTCAGCATGATTGCCGCCAGCACCACCGAGCCGCCCGTGGGCGCTTCGACGTGCGCGTCGGGCAACCAGGTGTGCACCGGCCACATCGGCACCTTCACGGCAAACGCCATCAGGAAGGCGAAGAACAGCAGCGTCTGCGCGTGCGCCTCGAGCGGCAGTTTGTGCCAGGCGACGATGTCGAAGCTGCCCCCCGAGCGGTAATACAGGTAGATCAGCGCCACCAGCATCAGCAGCGAGCCGGCGAGTGTGTACAGAAAAAACTTGAACGCCGCATAGACACGGTTCGGCCCGCCCCACACGCCGATGATGATGTACATCGGGATCAACGTGGCTTCGAAGAACACGTAGAACAGCAGACCGTCGAGCGCAGCAAACACGCCGATCATCAGCCCCGACAGGATGAGGAACGCACCCATGTACTGATTGACGCGTTGGGTGATCACCTCCCACGCCGAGATGACGACGACCAGCGTGATGAACGCAGTGAGCGGAATGAACCACATCGACAGGCCATCGACGCCGAGGTGGTAGTTGACGTTGAACCGATCGATCCAGCTCATCTTCTCGACAAACTGCATCGCTGCGGTGCTGTTGTCGAAGCCGGTGACCAACGGCAGCGTGACCAGAAAACCCGCCAATGCCGCCACCAGCGCGATCCAACGCACGCTGCGCGCCTGTTCGTCGCGCCCCAGGCCCAGCAGGACGGCGCCTGCCAGGATGGGCAGCCAGATCGCGATGCTCAACAAACCCATGTTATTTTTCTCCGTGCCCTGGCCACCGGCGACCCCCCGTCCGCTGAATACAGCGGCCGACCCCCAGGGCACGGAACGGGCCCAGTGGGAGCCCTCGGGGTGCGGGCCGGCTTGGGAGCGGCCCGGCACTCGGCCCGCGAAAGCTTGATTGACATCGCATACTTCATTTGCCCAGTGGGCTGCCCAGCATGTAGGGCCACAACTGCCAGGTCATCAAGCCGACCACGCCAACGATCATGACCAGCGCATACCAATAGAGGTAGCCGTTTTGCAGCAGCCGCGTGAGCGCCGCCACGCCACCGACCAGCCGGGCTGAGCCGTTGATGGCACCGTCGATCAGGCCCACGTCCCCACCCTTCCACAGGCCACGCCCGGCAGCGCGTGCAGCCGGCGCGAGCACGTTTTCGTTGAACCAGTCCATGTAGTACTTGTTTTCGAGCAGCGTCTGCAGCGGGCCCAGGCGCCGCTGAATTGCCGCAGGGACGGCCGGGTTGCGCAGGTAGAAGTACCAGGCCGTCACCACGCCCGCGAGTGCGAGCCAGAACGGCAGGCTGCTCAGGCCATGCAGCGTCATCGCCCAGGCGCCGTGGAACTTCGACGCCATCTCGGCCATGGCGCCGTGGCGGGTGGCATCGACAAGGATGGAGTCCTTGAAGAAGTCACCGTACAACATCGGCTCGATCGTCATGAAGCCGATCACGACCGAGGGAATCGCCAGCAGCACCAGTGGCACCCACACCACCCAGGGTGATTCGTGCGGGGCATGGTGCTCGCCATGATCGTCGGGGTGGTCGTGCTCTCCCGGGAACGGCTTGTGGTGAAAGCGTTCCTTGCCGTGAAACACCAGGAAGTACATGCGGAACGAGTAGAACGCCGTCACGAACACGCCCACCACGACCGCGAAGTAGGCGAAGCCGGAGCCACTGATGTGGCTTGCGTGCACCGCTTCGATGATGCTGTCTTTCGAGTAGAAGCCCGCGAACAGCGGCGTGCCGATCAGCGCCAGCGAGCCCAGCAACGCGGTGATCCAGGTGATGGGCATGTACTTGCGCAGGCCCCCCATGTTGCGGATGTCCTGGTCGTGGTGCATGCCGATGATCACCGACCCCGCGGCCAGGAACAGCAGCGCCTTGAAGAAGGCGTGCGTCATCAGGTGGAACACTGCCACTGAATAGGCCGACGCGCCAAGCGCAACCGTCATGTAGCCGAGTTGGGACAGCGTCGAATACGCCACGACGCGTTTGATGTCGTTCTGGATGATGCCCAGAAACCCCATGAACAAAGCCGTGATCGCGCCGATCACCAGCACGAAGCTGAGCGCGGTATCGGACAGCTCGAACAGCGGCGACATGCGCGCCACCATGAAGATGCCGGCAGTCACCATGGTCGCCGCGTGGATCAGCGCCGAAATCGGCGTCGGGCCTTCCATCGAATCGGGCAGCCACACATGAAGCGGGAACTGCGCGCTCTTGCCCATCGCGCCGATGAACAGGCAGATGCAGATCACGGTGATCAGCATCCAGTCGGTGCCGGGAAAACCGATCTTCGCCAGCTCGCCCGCCTTGGCAAAGGTTTCCGCATAGCTCAAGGTGCCGGCATAGGCGAAGATCAGGCCGATGCCGAGGATGAAGCCGAAGTCCCCCACCCGGTTGACGATGAAGGCCTTCATGTTGGCGAAGATCGCCGTGGGTTTGGCGTAGTAGAAGCCGATCAGCAAGTAGGAGACAACACCCACCGCTTCCCAGCCGAAGAACAATTGCAGGAAGTTGTTGCTCATCACCAGCATCAACATCGAGAAG
>JANNKS010000008.1:0-2558 GCA_031396425.1 Rhizobacter sp.
GCCACGCACTGCCGGCCGCGTCGCGCGCGGTCGGCGGCAGCGCGTCGATCAACGCCGGCACGCGGCGCATCACGTCCTCTGCCAGTACACGCGAGGTGGTGAACAGCCAGGCCGGGCTCTCGTGGCCATGCTCGGCCTGGCCGACGAGATCACTGGCCACGATCGCGGCATCTGCCGAGTCGTCGGCGATCACGGCGACTTCGGAAGGCCCGGCGAAGACATCGATGCCGACCTTGCCGAACAGCGTGCGCTTGGCTTCGGCGACAAACTTGTTGCCCGGGCCGACGATCACATCGGCCGGCTTGCCGCTGAACAGGCCCTCGGCCATGGTGGCGA
The DNA here is from genome assembly GCA_031396425.1 of Rhizobacter sp. Taxonomy (GTDB): domain Bacteria; phylum Pseudomonadota; class Gammaproteobacteria; order Burkholderiales; family Burkholderiaceae_C; genus JAEMQF01. The sequence goes on from JANNKS010000008.1 coordinate 337, forward strand.
TGGCCTGCACGCCGCCGAGCGTCATGATGACGTCGGCGCCCGCCTTGTCGAAGGCGTAGAGCACATACGGGTGCATCGGCCCACCGCGGAACGGCCCGGAGCAGGCCATGACGGTCTTCACCCCCGCGGCCTTGGCGGTGGCCACGCCCATGTAGGCCGATGCGATGTGCGCATAGCGGCCGGCGGGCGCATAACAACCGGCGACGTTGACCGGCAGCACACGCTGGCCCGCCATCACGCCCTTGTGCAACTCGACCGAGAACTCCTGCAGTGATTTGCGCTGCGCATGCGCGAAGGCGCTCACCTGCGCAATCGCGAAGTCGATGTCGCGCTTCACGTCGGCCGGCACTTCGGCCGCGTGGCGGTCGATCTCGGCGCGCGTGAGCACGATCTCGCCGTCCCAGCCGTCGAGCTTCTTGGCATAGGCGCGCACCGCGGCCTCGCCGTTCTTGCCGATCTCGGCCAGCATCTCCGTCACCACCTTCTGCGCGGTGGCGGTTTCGGTTTCCGGCGTCTTGCTCGCCTTCTTCAAATAGGTCGTCGTCATCTCAATCTCCGTAAACGATTACAGGCGCTGCGGCAAGGGGGTGGCCGAAGCCGCCCGCGCCGTGATTCAGTTGCTCTTGTTGGCAAAGTCGCGCAACTTCGGATCGGCGGCCACGCGCTTCATGAATGCATCGGTGATGAAGTCCGAGGGCTGCGGAACGCTCTGCACCGCACCCGTGCCGCGCATGAAGATGGCGATCTGGCCGAACCACACGTCCATGTCGGAGTTGCCGCGGCTGCGGTCCATCCGCGCCACCTGCGAGGCCAGGTCGAAGGTCGGCCGGGTGTCGAACTCCTTCTTCATCGACGCGTCGCTGATCGACACACCGCCCTGGTCGTAGAACTTCTTCATCATCGCAATGGCTTCGGGCTTGTGGGCGCTCATCCACTTCCAGGCGCGCAAGTACACCGCCAGGAACTTGGCCACGTTTTCCGGGTTCTGCTCGGCGTACTCACCGCGCGCGATCAGCGCGCCGGGGATCACCACGCCGCCGTCCTTGCCCGAGCACAGCACCTTGGCACCGGCCTTCTCTTCGACGGTGTAGATGTTGGGCGCCCACAGGCCGGCCAGGTCGGCGTTGTTCGACGACACCGCCGAGATGATCTCGGCCTGGCCCATGTTCTTGATCGTCACGTCGGCTTTCGCGAGGCCGTACTTCTTCAGGCACGACTGCACTGCGTAATCGCCGGTGGAGTTGGCGGTGAGCACGATCGTCTGGCCCTTCATGCTCGTCGGGTCCTTGGCGATCTTGTCGGCCACGTCCTTGCGCACCAGGAGCGCATTGCCGGCCGATTCGTCATTGGTGATGCCGATGGTCTTGATGCCAAAGCGCACATGGCCCAAGACCGCGGGCACGCTGCCGGTGCCGCCCACGTCCCACGACTTCGAGGCCGCGGCCGCTATCTGCGGCACGCCCGCCGGAAAGGTCGAGAACACGGGCTTCAGGCCCACCTCGGCCCACCAGTTCTTCTCCGTCGCTACGAAGAAGGGCAGCGCCCAGTACAGTGCCGGCTGGTAGCTGACCTTGATTTCGGTCAGCGCCTGGGCCAGGCTCGCGCCGCCCGTCATCAACGCGGCGCAAAGCAGGCTGGCACGGAAAACAGTCTTCATGGTCGGCTCCTTGGGGGTGATTGAGAGAAGTTCAATGTTCGTCGCCGAGCTGCTGCTCGCGCAGCAGCTTCCAGACATGGGTGCGCAGGTGCACGAAGGACGGCAGGTCCATCACGTCTTCGATGCGCTTGTGCTGGTCCCAGTCCTCGGCTTCACGGATCGATTTGACGTCGATGATCACGCGCACCGTGCCGGGCCGGCGCGACATCACGACGATGCGGTCGGCCAGGTACACGGCCTCTTCCACCGCATGGGTGATGAAGAGCACCGTGCGCGGGTTCTTGCGCGCCAGGCGCACCAGTTCTTCCTGCATCACGACGCGCGTATGCGCATCGAGCGCGCCGAAGGGTTCGTCCATCAGCAGCACCTTGGGGTCGAGCACATAGGCGCGCGCGATCGCCACGCGCTGCTGCATGCCGCCGGAAAGCTGGTGCGGATAGGCCTGCTCGTAGCCACCCAGGCCCATCAGGCCGATGTAGTGCTCGATGCGGCGCTTGCGTTCGGCCGCGTCGATGCCGAGCGAGATGAGCCCGAACTCGACGTTGTCCCACACCGTCTTCCACGG
>JANNKS010000012.1:0-7251 GCA_031396425.1 Rhizobacter sp.
CATGTCGGTGATCAGTCCGATGTTGGGCACCGCGAAGCCCAGCGCCTTTGCTTCACTCCACAGGGCCGGCAGGTCTGTCTCACGCACCCACGGCAACAACAGGTTCTGCTCGTGCGTGACGCGCAGTTCGCCGTGGCTGAAACGCTCGGCGATAGTGGCTGCAGCGTCCATCTGGTCGGCCGTCACATCACCGGGCGCCTGGCCTGCGCGCTTGAGCGATAACGTGACCGCACGCAAGCCCGGCAAACGGTGCGCCTGAACATTGCGCTGCACCCAGCGCGTGTACCCCGGTGCCGCTTGCACCACCGCTGCCGCGGCGGGAAAGCCCGCTTCGCTGATGCCTTCGGGCAAGACGAAGCTGCCCCTCACGCGATCGAGTTCGGCCTGCGGAATGAGATGGGCGGTGCCTTCCACATCGTCATTCAGGATGTGGCTGAACTCGGCCTGGACCGCGTCGATGAACTTCTGCCCCTCGGCCTTCACGAGGATCTTGACGCGCGCCTTGTAGAGGTTGTCGCGCCGGCCGAAGCGGTTGTAGACGCGCACGATCGCTTCGATGAAGACCAGAATCTGCTGCCAGGGCAAGAACTCCCGGATCTGCGTGCCAACCACCGGGGTGCGGCCCATGCCACCGCCCACCAGCACCTTGAAGCCGGTCTCGCCCTGGGTGTTCTTCACCAGCTGCAGGCCGATGTCGTGCCAGGCAATCGCCGCGCGATCTTCCTTCGCCCCTGTGACAGCGATCTTGAATTTGCGCGGCAGAAAGGCGAATTCCGGGTGCAAGGTGCTCCACTGGCGCAGCACTTCGCAATACGGGCGCGGGTCAATCACTTCATCCGGGGCTATGCCGGCGAGCGCGTCACTGGTGATGTTGCGAATGCAGTTGCCGCTGGTTTGAATGCCGTGCATGTCCACTGCCGCCAGCGCGTCCATCACGTCAGCGCTGCGCAGCAGCGGAATCCAGTTGAACTGCAGGTTCTGGCGCGTCGTGAAGTGGCCGAAACCGCCGCGTTCGTCGGGTGTGCCGACGTCGACGTGGTCGAATTCGCGCGCAATGTGGGCGAGCGCACGCAACTGTCTGGCACTGATTTCCCCGTACGGCACGGCGACCCGCAGCATCGGTGCGTGGCGCTGAACGTACCAGCCGTTCTGCAGCCGCAGCGGGCGAAACTCGTCGTCGCCCAGCGTGCCAGCCAGGTGGCGTTCGAGCTGGTCGCGGTATTGGGCAGCGCGCCGGTGCACGAAGGAACGGTCGAAGGCGGTGTACTGGTACATGGTCAGTGGATCACTTTGAGGCCGGCCGTCACGAGGGAGAGGCACAGCAATGTGCGCACAAGGCGCTCGGGCATTTTTCGGGTCAGATGTGCGCCGAGCCAGATGCCCGGGACGGAGCCGACGATCAGGGCGAGCAGCAGGTCCCAGTCCACATGCCCGAGCGTCGCGTGGCCGATGCCGGCCACCAAGGTCAAGGGCACGGCATGGGCGATGTCGGTTCCAACCACCCGGTGCGACGCCAGGCGCGGGTAGAGCAGCATGATCAACGTCGCGCCGATCGCGCCGGCGCCGATCGAACTCAGCGACACCAGCACGCCGAGGATCACGCCACTCGCCAGCGTCAGCGGCGCCTTGCGCGAATCGGGAATCCAGCGTTCCAGCCTCAACCCGACGGCTTGCCAGGCCTGTTTGTAGAACACCACCATCGCCGTCAACAGCAGGGCGATTCCCAGGGAGAACGTCAAAGCGCCAGCCCAGCCCTTGGTCAGACCGGTCAGATGCATCAACCCGATCGTGCCGGCCGCCGCCGGCAGGCTGCCCGCGAGCAGCCAGCGCGTGATTCGCCAGTCGACATGTCCTGACTGGTGATGCGATGTCGCTCCGGCTGCCTTCGTGATCGCTGCGAACCACAGATCGGTGCCGATCGCGACAGCGGGATGGAGTTTGAACACCGATAGCAACAATGGCGTCATCAACGAGCCGCCCCCGACGCCGGTCATGCCGATGATGGCACCGACGCCGAAACCACTCAAAGTTGCAATCCAGTCCATGGGGTGCGGGACGAACGCCGCCGATACGAATCAATCGAATCCCGGACTCTACGGAGCTCCTATATTCATTCCAAGTACATTTTTGTTCTTCTGTTATTCACAATTGGAATGAACAGTCCCAAGCCGGCAGCTCCTAGAATTTCCCATGCCTAAAAACCGTCGCTTCGGGTCGACCGCTCTGGGCGGGCAGTACGGCCGATGCCAGCAAGGTTTGCGCATCGGCCTTTGCGGCCTGGTGATCGGACTGATCGGATGCCAGAGTCCGCCGAGAGTCGGCGACGCTGCGCCGCCACCGGTCGAAGTCGTCACGCCGAAACCTGCGCCCGCCGTGGTACCGGCACCCGTGCCACGCCCTCCCAAGGTCGGCCTTGCGCTGGGCGGTGGCGCGGCGCGTGGCTTCGCCCACATCGGCGTGATTCAGGTGCTGGAGGAAAACGGAATCCAGGCCAGCCTGGTGGCAGGCACGTCGGCAGGCAGCCTAGTGGCCGCGCTCTACGCATCGGGAAAGAACGGCGCTGAACTGGGCGTGCTGGCCGATTCGATGGACGAGTCGACTCTGACAGATTGGTCCTACCCCGGACGCGGCGTGATCCGCGGCGCTGCGCTCGCCAAGTTCGTGCGCGACCAGACCGGCGGGCGCAACATTGAACAGATGCGCCTTCCGCTGGGCATCGTCGCCACCGATCTCGACAGCGGCCAGCCGATCTTGTTTCAGGTCGGCGACGCCGGCACCGCGGTGCGCGCCTCGAGCGCCGTGCCGGCCGTGTTTCAGCCGGTCAAGATTTCGGGGCGCGAGTATGTCGACGGTGGCCTGGTGGCGCCGGTCCCGGTTCGATTTGCGCGCCAGATGGGCGCCCAGATCGTGGTCGCGGTGGACATTTCGGCCGCACCGGAAGGCAACCCGACCGGCGACGCGATGCGCATGTTGCTGCAGACCTTTGCCATCATGGGCCGAAGCATCAACAACTTCGAATTGCGCGATGCGGACATCGTGGTGCGTCCGCAGTTGCCCGGCGTTTCGAGCGCCGATTTTTCGACGCGAAAACGCTCAATTCAAGCCGGACGCGAGGCGATGCAGGGGCAATTGGCCGACCTGAAATCAAGGATTCTGGCGAAAACGCTGTGATGGTCCAGGGGCACGACCATGAAAGGCCACGTCATAGATCTTCCCGGGCTACCGGCGTGTCGGACCGGCTCGCACGTTCATCGCGCTGAAACACGGCTTCGCAACTGCCGCACCAAATAAAACGGCCCGGTGAGACACCGGGCCGAAAGGTACCCTTGCGAGGCTCCGAGGAGACAACCTTTCAGGGAGCCGCAGGCATGAGCCTGCGGTCCATCTCAGACAGGTGACCCGCTCGGAAGTTCAGTCGAGCAACAAGAATTTACCTGACCCACCGGCGTGTGATGCCAGAGGTCACGTAATTCTCAGACCATCCGCTTGCCCTTGCTGGCGGCTTGGCCCGCCTTGACTGCCGTCGCCGTCATGGCATGGAAGTTCGCTTCGGCAACTTCAGTCGCCTGCTTGCTTGCCTTCTGCACGCCGTCGAAGGCGTTGTTGGCGGCTGCAACGGCCGATTTCACGAGGGCAACGACGTTCTCGCTGCCGGCTGGAGCGTTCTTCGCGGCGGTATCGACCAGCGCGGTGAATTTCTTCTGCGCATCGGCAACGGTCGCTTCGGCAACGCGGCTCACATCGGCCTTGGTGGCAGTGGCGATATCGTAGACATGGCGGCTGTAGGCCGAAGCCTTTTCAGCAGCAGGCTGCAGAAGGCTGGCCTGCAGAGCCATCAGTTCTTGCGCGTCCTTGACCGAAAAGACCGCCTTGGTTGCATCAGAGGCTTCCGTCATGGCGGCCTTGGCGACTTGCAGGTTCAGTTCGACCAGTTTTTCGATGCCTTCAAAGGCCTTGTTCGTCAGACCGAACAGGGTTTCAACGTTGGCTTTTTGCGCGGCGAGCATTTGTTCAGCGGTCATCATGGTGCGTGTTCCTTGGGTGGGGGTGATTCTGGTGCCGCAGAACAATGGTGCACTGCAACATGGACGGAGTATAGATTGCGCCAATAGACTATTCAAGTACTTTGTGCTGCATTGCAGCAATTTAGTTGCCGGCTCCTAGTTTTGACCGGCTCGTCACGTTGTACCCGGGTATTTCACCTGCTTGCTGGGCCCTGGGCCAGCGTCAATGACCAACACGGCTCAGGTCACCAGGGGCGCCGATCCGCCTGCCTGTAACGCTGCATTGGCGATGGAACAATGGCGACCCATGAATCGCCCTCAACCTCACCCTCGCAACCCCTATCGGCACTTCGCCAGCATTGCAACGCGCTGGATGGACAACGACGCCTATGGCCACATCAACAACGTCGTTTACTACAGCTTGTTTGACACCGTGGTGAACCGATACCTGATCGAATCGGGCGCGCTCGATGTCGAGCGCGGCGAGGTCATCGGCCTGGTGGTCGAAACCCACTGCAACTATTTCCAGCCGCTGTCGTTCCCGCAGATTGTCGATGCGGGTTTGCGGGTGGCCCAGGTCGGCACCTCGAGTGTGAGGTACGAGATCGGGCTGTTCGGCGCGGGCGAGCCAATGACCGCTGCGCGTGGACATTTCGTTCATGTCTACGTCGATCGCGCTTCCCGCAAGCCCATCGCCCTGCCCGCCCCTCTGACCCAAGCCCTTCAAGGACTGCTGTGACACCCACGCCCGCACAGACCGCCGCTGTCAATGCCGCGATCACCTCGCGCCGCTCGCTGCGCGCTTTTCTGCCCAAACCCGTAGATCGTGCCGTGATTGAAGACATCCTCGGTGTTTCGGCACGCGCGCCTTCGGGCACCAATACGCAGCCCTGGCGCGTCTACGTCCTGACGGGTGAAGCCAAGACCGGTCTGTCAGAAAAGATTCTGGCCGTCCATGATGACCCGGTGAAGCGCGCCTTGCACACCGAGGAATACGCCTACTACCCCACCGAGTGGAGTTCGCCCTACATCGACAGGCGTCGCAAGGTAGGCTGGGACTTGTACGGCCTGCTCGGGATCGCCAAGACCGACAAGGCCCGCATGCACGCGCAGCATGGGCGCAACTATGCGTTCTTCGGTGCGCCGGTCGGGCTGATTTTCACGATCGACCGCGTGCTTCGGCAAGGAAGCTGGCTCGACTACGGCATGTTCCTCGAGAACATCATGGTCAGCGCGCGTGGCCATGGGCTGCACACCTGTCCACAGGCCGCATTCCTCCAGTTTCATCGCATCATCACCGAGCATGTCGCCGCTGCTCCGGAAGAACAGGTCGTGTGCGGCATGTCGATGGGCTACGCCGATCCGGACGCGATCGAAAACACCCTGGTCACGGAACGAGCGCCGATCCGAGAATTCGCCCGATTTCTCGATTGAGCATCCCGGCTCGCCATGGCTCCTTAGAATTCAGGCTCCAGAACAAGAATCTGGCGGGAGCAAGGCCATGACTCATTTCCTAACCTGCGAGTCGCGCAGATTTTTCGCCGCAACGCTATTGAGCATGTCCGGCCCCGCAGCGCGCTCGGTCGGCCTGTGGCTGCGTATGCCGCATGAAAGCGTCTTGCCGTCTGCGCACCCCGCGGCCGTCTGCAAGTAAGGCCACAAGCATGCGACCCAAGGTACTCGTCGCGCGCGCCATCTTCGGCGACGCGATCGATCGGCTGCGCGAACACTTCGACGTCGAAGCGAACGACGCCGACGACATCTGGAGCCCGGCGGAGCTGATCCGGCGGCTGCAAGGCAAGCGCGGCCTGTTCATCACCGGCACGCAAGCGATCGACGAAGCCCTGCTTTCCGCCTGCCCGCAGCTGCGGGCCGTGTGCAGCATGGCGGTGGGCTACAACAACGTCGACGTTCCCGCCTGCACCGCCCACGGTGTGCTGGTGAGCAACGCTCCGGATGTGCTGACCGAAACCACTGCCGACTTCGGTTTTGCGCTGATGATGGCCACGGCCCGACGCATCGCCGAGAGCGAGCATTTTCTGCGCCGCGGCGAATGGGTGAAGTGGAGCTATGACCTGTTTGCGGGCGCCGATGTTCATGGCGCCACGCTGGGCGTGCTCGGCATGGGCCGCATCGGCCAGGCGATCGCGCGGCGCGGCGCGCTGGGCTTCGGCATGCCGGTGCTCTATCACAACCGCTCGCGCCTGAGCGCGGACATCGAATCGTGGCTCGGTGCGCGTTACGTGAGCAAGGACCAGCTGCTGCGCGAGGCGGACCACCTCGTGATCGTGGTCCCGTACAGTGCCGCCTCGCATCACCTGATCGGCGCCGCCGAACTCGCACTGATGAAGCCGACCGCAACGCTGACCAACATTGCGCGCGGCGGCATCGTCGACGATGCGGCACTGGCGCAAGCGTTGCGCGAAGGCCGCATCGCCGCAGCCGGTCTGGATGTATTCGAAGGCGAACCCGCGGTGCACCCGGAATTGCTCAAGGTACCCAACGTCGTTCTGACACCGCACATCGCGAGTGCCAGCCTGCCGACACGGCGCGCGATGGCGCACCTTGCAGTCGACAACTTGCTCGCCGCGCTGGGCGTCGGGCCGCAGGCCGACCATCCGCCGACGGCGCTGAACCCCGAGGTGCTTACACTTCGAGCGAACAGATCTCAGCCGGGCTGAAAAGAGGTTTTCGCGGCGCGAAGCGCCCCTTGCTTTGGGTTCGGATCGATCAGGCAGGCGTTGCGCCGATTCGCCGCGCCGAACGAGCCCTTGGCGCTGGGTGCCGCTGCGAGCCGTCGCCGAAGCATTGTCACGGCGCATTGCCGGGGTTGGCGTCGACGCCCACCAGCCTGGGCTGGTTCAGCTTGCGCGGCTTGATCACCTTCTCGGCGCGCAAGTACTTTTCCAGCACACCCCAGATCGGCTCACCGCTGGCGCCCTCGGCGACCGGCGCCCAACCCGCCACGCGATAGGTCTTGTCGGCTTCGATGGGTTTGCCGGCGAGTGTCATGTCTGAGATTCGCGCGCCGACCTTCTGGTTTGGCGAGCAGGTGTAGTGCAGGCCACCGACGCGCACCATGTCGCCGCCCTGCTGATAGTACGGGTCAGGGTTGAACAGGTTGTCGGCCACGTCTTCGAGAATCGTCTTGATGGCTTCGCCGGTGATGTCTGTCAGCGTGGTCTGCGGGTAGGTGATCGCCAGCTGGTCCATCATCAGCTCGCGCGTGATCGCTTGGCCAGGCAAC